>JANMSU010000278.1:0-7338 GCA_031389835.1 Chloroflexota bacterium | reverse complement strand
GCCAGGCGTGGTCGTTGCCACAGCGGAGTTCTCCTTCGCCGATGTCATCACCCAAGCGTTCCCGCGCATGCAGCGTGAGATCGCCGCTGCATTCGGGACAGGCGAGGAGTGCCGCGAGACGCTCCTTCATTCCGCTGGCCTCCTGGTCGGGCGTGCCATCAGGCGCCCGGACAACGCGAGTAGAGATCCACGTACAGGTCAGCGCTGCGCTCGAGCGATAGAGCCTCGGCAACACCACGACAGCGCGCGCCCGCCGTCGATGCGCGCACCGGATCGTCGGCCAGCCATCGTAGCGCCTGTCCGGCCTCCGCGACGCTCCTCGGATCGAAGAGCGCCCCGTGAGCGCCATGCTCGACCAGCCCGATGACGCCGCTCACTCGCGGCGCGAGCAGGGGCAGGCCGCTCGCCATCGCCTCGAGCATGGAGTTCGACATGCCCTCGGCAAGCGACAGGAGCACGAAGCCGTCGGCGGCACGATGGAGCTCGGGCAGGTCGGTCCGGCCGCCAAGGAGCCTCGCGCTTCCGTCGAGAGCGCGCGCCGCGATCTCGTCCTGGAACCGCCCCTGCGCCGAGCCATCTCCTGCGAGCAGGAATCTCGCGTCCGTGTACTTCGAGCCGGTCCACTGCGGCTCCATCTGGCTCGCCACCGGCTGGTTGATGAGCAGCGGGTCATACGGCGCGAGGAGAGGTGCCAAGAGCGCGACCAAGAAGGCCAAGGCGATCACGATCAGACCGCCGACCGCGGCCTTGTTGCGCATGAGTCGATAGACCGCGTCGCCCCAGAGCGATCGCTGCTTTCGGACGAGGACATTGAGCTCCGCGGCGCGCTCCTGTGTGGTGCTGGCGGTGGCCACTATTTCGCGACCTTGATGCGGGGGTCGAGCATTCCGTATACGAGGTCCACCGATAGATTGGCGACCACGATGAAGAACGCGTACAGGAGCGTCGTCGCCATGATCACCGGATAGTCGAGCGCGTTGATGCTCAGGATGTACTCGCGGCCGATCCCCGGCACCGAGAAGAACGTCTCGATGATGAACGAACCGGTGATGAGGCCGGCGGCCGCGGGACCGATGACGGTCGCGACCGGGATCATGGCGTTCTTGAGCACGTGCCCGACGATCACGACCTGTTCGCGCAGTCCCTTGCTGCGCGCGGTCCGCACGTAGTCCTGGCGGATCGCTTCCAGCATCGACGCGCGCGTGATCCGGGCGAGGAACGCCGAGGCCCCAAGCGCGAGGATCACCGTCGGCATCACCATGTGCTGCGGTGTGCCCCACCCGGTTATCGGGAACAGATGCAGCCAGAGCCCGAACACGTAGATGAAGAAGATCGCCATCACGAACGACGGGATCGTCGTCCCCACCGTCGCAAAGAACAGACTTGAATAGTCGATCAGTGAGTTCTGTTTCAGCGCGCTGATCACCCCGAGTGGCAGCGCGACGGCGAGCGCGAGGAGCAGCGCCTGCACTCCGAGCTGCGCCGTGACCGGGAAGCCCTGCCCGATGATCTCGGTCACCGGCCGGTTTCGCCGCACGCTGGTGCCGAAGTCGAGCTTCAGGACGTTGCCCATGTACTGGATGTACTGCTCGTGCACGGGCTTATCGAGACCGTAATACGCGTTCCAGCGGTCGATCGTTGCCTGACGCGCGGGCTTATCGGGGTTCTTATCGAACGGTGACCCCGGCGCCGCTTTCGCCAGCCCAAACGTGATGAGCGAAACGAAGAAAAGCGTCGGAATCATCAACAGGAGCCGCCGGATGGTGTACTTGAGCACTTTTTCGAAGTGTATACCGCGCAACAGTCCCGCCGCGTTCACCCTGCCGATTGTCGCGCTCAATAAAAGAGGGCCGGCTTTTCGGCCGGCCCTCTTCTTGTTTCCCGTTAGGGGTTAGCGCTTGGCCACGAAGATCTTCTCGAATGAAAAGAATCCGGGGATGCCGTAGTCGATCGGGTTCGCAGTGATGCCCTTGATCCACGGCTTCACGAGGAACTTGGTCTGGTCGTAGTAGATCCAGGCAGCACTCGCGTCCTTGCTGAGCTGCTTCCCAGCCTGGTTGTACAGGCCGTCGCGCTTGGCGGCGTCAGCCTCTTTGTCGGCCGCCTTGGTCAGATCGTCGAACGCCTTGCTCGAGTAACCGGTCCGCGCCGAGCTGATGCCGTTGGTCGCGAACACGGTCGAGTGCCAGTTCTGCTGGTCCGGGAAGTCCGCGCACCAGCCGAGGAAGAACAGCTGCGGTGAGTCCTGACCCTTCTTGAAGAGCGCGGTGTATGCCGTGCTCTGCACCGGGTCGAGCTCGACGGTCACGCCGAGGTTGGTCTTCCACTGGCCCTGCGCCCATTCGGCGCGAGCCTTGTTGGTCGCCGTGGACGAGAACGTGTACTTGAGACCGGTGAGGCCTGCCTTTGCGGCCGGGCTCGCCTTCTCAAATAGCGCCTTCGCCGCGGCAACGTCGTACTTCTGCTCGGTGTCCGTGTTGTCGTAGCCAGGGAAGCCCGGTGGAATGAAGCCACCGTCGGCGGCCTTGCCGATGCCCTGCTGAACGTCCTTCACGAACGCGCTGCGGTCGAACGACTTGGCGAACGCCATCCGCATGTTGACGTCATCGAACGGCGGGCGGCGGACGTTGAAGCCGTAGTAGAAGGTGCAGGATCCGCCGACGTCGACGACCTGCGACTTGAGCTCGGCGTCGCCCTCAACGGTGCGGAGGCTGGTCGGGCCGACGCCGGCCAGGTCCAGCTCGTTGTTACGGTACGCCGCGAACTCAACGGCGGACTCATTGATCATGACCTTGTTGATGGTCTTGACCTGCATCTTTTTGCGGTAGTTGTCGTTCCGCTCGTAGACCATCTTCTCGTTGTGCTTCCACTCGGTCAGCTTGTAGGGGCCGTTGCCGATGTACGTCGCCGGCTCGGTCCACTTGTCGCCACCCTTGGTCACGTCCGACTCGCGGACGGGCCAGCCCTGCCACAGGGCGGTGATCGGAACGAAGTACGGTGCCGGGTCGGTGAGGGTGAACTCGATCGTCTTGTCGCCCGTCGCCTTGACACCGACCTTGGCGCGCGCCGCGGCCAGCTCGGCCGGCGTCGCCTTCTTCGTGTCCAGGTGGTTGTAGGCCTCGCAGCCCACGACGATGTACAGGACGAACGCGTAGTCGCCGGCCGCGGCCGGGTCACAGCCGCGCAGGAATCCGTACTCGAAGTTCTTTGCGGTGAGTGCGGTCCCGTCTGAGTACTTCAGTCCATCGCGGAGCGTGAAGGTGTACTTGAGACCATCAGCTGACAGCGTCGGCGCTGCGGCAGCTGCACCCGGGATCGCCTTGCTCGTCGCGGTGTCGAAGGTCATGAGACCCTCGAAGACGAACGAGGCCTGCCCGATCTCGTTCACGAACGAGGCCTTCTGCGGGTCGATGGTGTCGGGCTCGCTGCCCATGTTCAGCGTGATCACGCCGTTCGGGTCAGCAGCGCCCGCGGCTGTGCCAGTTGTTGTTCCTTCGCCGGATGGTGCAGCCGTGCACGCGCTGACGAGCAGCGACGCGATAGCGAGCAGTACCAAGAGCGAACCCATGCCTGTGCGGCGATTTGTCATGCGCTTCTCCTCCTGAATGTGTCCTTGGTCCTAGGACCGCCGCAAGCGGCCTCGCGGCCGAGCATGCGTGGGACCTGGCCATTCTGGGACTCTGTAAGTCCGCCAGTCAAACGGCGCACATGCGGACACGCGGTTCCCACTAGACACCAGTACCCACTCGAATGTGATCTAGTTCACGTTCGCCGCGAATCTCCACTCGGCGGCGTTCCACGTCAGCGGATCGTCATTGGGCGATGGCTGGACGCCTTCGAGGGCGCGCGGCGCCACGTCCACCCGGAGCTCCTGATACAGCGGGATCCCGGGCAGCGCCTCGGCCCACACCCGCTGCAGCTCGGCATACAGCGCTCGCTTGTCTACGGGATCCGGCGCGGCGGCGGCCGCGGAAAGGAGCACATCGAACCACGGGCCGGCGAGGCCCTTGTACCGGTCCGAGGCACGCTGCGGATCGTCGGTGCGCTCAGGCACGAGAGCGAGGTCGAACTCACCACGCGCGACCGCGTCGAGGACATCCGCCGGCGACCGTTCGAGCACGGTCGCGGCAATCCCCACCGTGGCCAGATCTCCCGAGAGCCGACGACCCGCCTCGATGCGCGCCTGCGATCCGGTCGCGACCTCGAGCGTGACGGTCATGCGCTCCGCGCCTCGCTCGAGGACCCCGAGTCGTCCGGCGCGAAAACCTGCCGAGGCGAGGAGCGCGCGCGCCGCGTCGCGGTCGAGCCGCGGCGCCTCGAGCGGTTCGGTCGCGGCCCACAGCGGCGCGACGAGGTACGAGCGCGGCACACGTGCGCGGCCGGCGAAGATCGCCTCGACCAGGCCGCGTCGGTCGAGCGCGAGCTCCACCGCCCGACGGACGCGTAGATCCGCGAACACCGTTCCCTTCGTGCCGAAGCGAAGCATGTCGATGGCGTTCGCCGGTTTATAGAGCGCCTGGAGACGCGGACCGTCGGCGAAGCGGTCGAGCGTACGCGCGAGATCGGCCTCGACCGCGGGCGCGCCCGCGACATCGACCTCGCCACGGCGCAGCGCGTCGACGACCGCGCCGCGGTCACCGTAGAAACGGACCTCGATCCGCCCAAGTGCCGGCGCGCCGGCGACGTAGCGAGGGAACGCGCTAAGCGTCATGCCGAAGCCAGGTATCCACGCCGCCACCGCGAACGGACCGGCATGCATCGGTTCGCGCTCGTACCGCGCGCGCTTCTCCGGTGTCGCATTGGCAAGGACGTGCCAGGGGAGAATGCGCGCGACGAGCGGATAGAGGTCCCAACGCTCGCCCGCGCGATAGGTGAAGCGGATCGTTCGGTCGTCGACGCGATCCACGCGCTCGACGCGGTCGGCCATCCAGCGGCGCGCTGTCGACGGCGGAGCGACCCGGTCGTCCTCGAAGGCGAATCGCACGTCGTCGGCGGTGATCGGCTCGCCGTCCTGCCAGCGGGCGCCGTCGCGGAGCACGAAGGTCGCGACCAGACGTCCCGCTGGGGCGGCCGCGTCAGTGACCACGCGGACACCGCCGTTGGCGACGGTCGGGACCTCCGCCGCCAGACGCGCGACGAACGCGCCGTCCCCGTCGCGGCGCACGAGCGACTCGGTCACCGCCGCCTGCAGCACCTGCGCGCTCGGCTCGTCGCTCAGGATCGCGCGCGGCTCTCCGGCGATGCCGAGGACGACGTCTCGTCGTGCAGGCACGGCGGGAGCGCAAGCAGCGACGAGCGGCATCAGCGCAGCGAGAAGCGAAAGGAGGAGGGCGGCGCGCCCCCGCCTAGCGGGGTGCGCCGATGCTGAGCCAGTCGTTCTGCCTGCTGATCTGCTGCGCCTCGAACTCACCGCCAAGCGGGTAGCCAAAGGCCGGACCGAAGTCGGCGGCGGTCGCGTGCCACCGGAGCCAGCGGACGTACGCGGTCTCTTCTGCCGGTGGCTGCGCGCGGAAATAGTCTTGGACCACCGACGGCGCTGCGGGGATCGCGCCGGGCTGCACGGCGAGGTCGAGCGAACCGCCCAGGATGAGCGCCGCGAAGCCGAGAGCCATCGTTGCCTCGGACAGGCGGCCGACGAAACCGATGCGCCACCATGCGACGCTCGGGCGAGGCTCGAACCTGGCGGCGAGCCGCGCGCGCGCCGGCGACAGCAGCGTTCCGCGCTGACGCATCGGCGCATAGGCGCGGTCCAGCGCTACGGAGATCGCCGCGAGGTCACGCAGTGCCGTGCCACAGCGGCCGCAGCCGTCCGCGTGGGCTTCAAGCTCCAGGCGCTCGCGCGCGTGCAGCTCTCCGGTGAAGAGATCCGCCATCCTCTGCTCGGCCGCCCGACATGCCATGGAGAACAACCTCATCGCGGTTCGCCCTGCACCGGCTCGGTGACCGGAGCGACCGTCCGCCCTCTGGTAGGCGCAAGCAGGGTCAGCGGTTCGATGCCGAACTCGGGGTGTGCCGAAAGATGCGTTCGAAGGCGACGAAGCGCGTAGTGGAGGCGAGATTTCACGGTCCCGATCGGGCAATCCACTACCTGAGCGATCTCCGCGAGGTTCAGGCCATTCATGTAGTGGAGAACGACGACGATGCGGTGCTTCGGCCCAAGGGTGTCGACCGCCGCAAGCACGATGCGCCGAACCTCGGCCTGCTCCGCAAGCAGCGAGGGCGAGCGCTCCTCGCTCTGGAACGTGTCGTTCGCCGAGTCCTCGAGCGGGCTCAGGATCACGCCTTTGCGCGGGCGTCGGTTGTACGAGAGGTTGACCGCGACGCGGTAGAGCCACGGCCGAAGAGAGCCCTCCGGCTCGAGACGCGCCAGAGCGCGATGCGCGCGGGCGAACGTATCGACCGCGATCTCCTCGGCATGCGACGGATCCTTTGTGATGGCGAGACCGAGACGGAAGATCCCGTCGCGGTACCGGTAGAAGAGCGCGTCGAACGCGAGCATGTCGCCTTCGCGCGCGGCGTACACGAGCTCGCGATCGGTGCGCCGATCCTCGGCGTGGGCCGACCTCTTTACGGCGGGCTCGGTCACATCTCGTCCGCTAGGTACCGACGTATGGCGCGCAGGTTGCGCGCCGGTGTCAACGTTGCGCGCTCGACGACCGCACCCGACTGCGGCGCATGGAGGAACTCGCGCTCGCCGGTCGCGATCGCGGTGTGCGTGACGCGCTCATCACCGAAGAAGAACAGGTCGCCTGGCCGCGCTGCGTTCACGGATCGGCCCTCCACCGCCTGCTGGTCGGCATCTCGATCGAGACCGACCCCATTCAAACGGTACACGAGCTGTGTGAATCCGGAACAGTCGATCCCATCAGCGGTGGTCCCACCCCATAAGTAGGGCACGCCGAGAAAACACTCCGCGGTGCGGAGGAGATCAGACGGGACCGGGAAGCGAGATGCGAGCTGCGCGATGTCGACGGTGTCGCGGAACGCGACCCAGCCGTCGTAGCTGATGCGCAGCCACTCACCCTGACGTTCCTGGATCGCGAGCGGCGCGGCGACGGGCAGCCGGTCGATGATCGGCGCCGCGTCGGTCGGCGCGGAACGCACATCCGCCACGACGACGCCGACGATGCGACGCTCCGGAGCGCCGACCTCGTCGAGATGATCGGCCTCGACCCAACCGAAGTAGTGGTCCGGACCCTGCGCGTAGAACCAGTCGCCATCGCGCGCGAGCAGCGTCAGGCGCTCACCGTAATGAGCTTGATCGACACGCTCGGACTCCTCGTCCGGGTCGGCGCGAAGGTCGGTAAGCCCGCGGTTCACCAGCGCCTGCGGCGGGCG
>JANMSU010000251.1:0-4059 GCA_031389835.1 Chloroflexota bacterium | reverse complement strand
CTCGAGCCGCGCATCCACGCTCACGATGTAGCGCTTGCAGCGCTCGCAGGCGTCGACGCGCAGGTGCGGCAGCTGCTCGGGGTCGGCGAGGACGACGAGCTTGCTCGACTCGGTCTCGCAGCAAGCCACGCAGGTCATGCGCGGATAGACCCATTCGTTCGCGCAGCGCGCGCACACGAGGCGCCGTTGACCCGTGACCAGCGCCTCGCCGCTGTCGACGAACACGCTCACCTGCGGCGACCCGCCACACGCAGGACAGAATCGCGCCTGGGGGGGTTGCAGGGGGTTCTCCCCCTGCGATGAACCGGCGATCGGCAGCGCGCGCGCGAGCTCGGGAAGCGCCTCGAGCACCGGCGCTGTCGCGGCACGCGCGAGGAATACGTCGGTGCCATCCTGCGACTCGCCGCGCAGCCAGGACGTGACCATGCGCTCCAGATCGCCGTCGTGGAAACGCAGCAGCACGGCTTCGCGCAGCGTCTCGGTACCCGCGCTCATGACCGCGCCCATCACGTCGGGCAGCGCCGCGCGCACGACATACGACGCGAGCGCGTCGAAGCTCGGACGATCCGTGCGCGCACGCTCGAACGCGCGCTCCTGGGCCTCGGCCACCGCGCCATACAGCGCGAGCGACTCGCGTGCGTAGTCGAAGCGCTCGGCAAGCTCGGCCGCGCGGCGGCGTCGCTCCGCGTAAGTGGTGACGCGGTCGGCGACGGCGCTCAATCGATCTTCTCGATGTTCACGAGGAACGCCTTGAACTCAGGCGTCCTCGCGCCGACGTCGCCAACAAATGGCGTAAGCGCGTTCGCGAGCCAGAACTTGCTCTTCTCGGGGTTCTGCTCGGCGGCCACGCCGACGAAGCCCCAGTGGATCGGGATGCCGATGTGGTACACGGGCTTGTCCGTCCCGGCTAGCTTCATCGGGCCGAGACGCTTCGTGACCGCGGCGGCGACCTCGATCTTGCCGCGCTCGCTCCAGACGCGCACGCGGTCGCCGTTCTGGATGCCCTTCTCCTTTGCGAGCTCCTCGGGCACCTCCACGAATGCCTGGGGCTGCAGGCCGACGAGCAGCGGCACGTGCTGCGTGACGTAGTGCTCGTGCTCGGTGAGGCGGTAGCTCGTCGCGACGTACGGGTACTTGTCCGCCTTGCCGAAGCGATTCGGCCGGCCGGCAGCCTGGTCGTAGAGGAACGCGACCGGATCCTCGGACTGGCTCGGGTGCAGCGGATTCGGGATCGGCGCTTCGATCGGCTCGTAGTGCTCGGGGATCGGGCCGTCGAGCATCGAGCTCGAGAAGAGGCGCCCTACGCCCTCGCCGTTCATGATGAATGGCAGCCACGCCGCCGGGTCTTTCGGGTTCATCGTCGGCGGGTAGTCCGGCACGTCGCCGGTCCAGGTCGTGCCGTTCCACTGGATGCCGGGGCGCTTCGGATCCCAGGGCTTGCCGTCAAGGTCCGCCGACGCGCGGTTATAGAGCACGCGGCGGTTGAGCGGCCAGCTCCATGCCCAGTTCGGGTAGTAGCCCATCCCGGTCGGATCGTTCTTGGCCGGATCCTGAACGCCATCGCGGCGCTTCGACAGGTTGCCGGCCTCGGGATAGCTGCCGGTGTAGATCCAGTTCCCCGCTGTCGTGGTGCCGTCGCTCCTCAGGAGACCGAAGCTCGCCATCTGCCTGCCGGTCGCGAGGTCCTTGCCGTTGATCTCCTTCGCGATCTCGTCGAGCTCCGGCTTCCTCGGGTCTTTGTACCAGTCCAGCGTCATGGCCATGATCGGATCGGGGAACTTCCCGCCCTGCTGCCGGTAGAGCGTCTTCACGCGGTCGAACAGCTCGGCCGTGATCCAATGGTCGTGACGGGCCTCGCCCTCCGGCGGGATGACCTGATCCTTCCACTGCATCCAGCGGCCGCTGTTGACGAACGAGCCGTCCTTCTCGATCCAGTGGGTGGTCGGGAGCATGAACACTTCGGTCTGGATCTTCGATGGGTCCTGGCCCGGCGCCCGCCAGAACTCCGAGCTCGTCGTCGGGAGCGGGTCCATGACCACCAGCCACTTCAGGTTCGCGAGAGCCTGCATGATCTGATTGGTGTCCGGGCCGATGCTCGTCGCGGTCATGCCGGACAGGATCACGCCTTCCATCTTTCCCCGCAGCGCCTGATCGAAGATGGACATCCACGAGGAATTCGTGGCGGGCTTGGGTATGAAGTTGAAGGCGTACTCGTTGTCCTTCGTCGCCGCGTTCCCGTACCAGCTCTTGAGAAGGCTCACCATGAAGTTGCGGTAATTGAGGCCGAAGAAGTTCCAGGAGTTGGGGTCGCTCTTCACCGGCGCGCTTCCGCGGACGTAGTCATCGAGATTCTTCTGGCCCGGCGCCGGGATGCGCAGATAGCCGGGCAGGATCTCCCACGAGATCGCGTTGTCGGTGTTCCCCTGGATGTTCGCGTGGCCGCGCTCGGCGTTCATCCCACCGCCGGGCCGCCCCATGTTGCCGAGGAGAAGCTGTAGCAGCGCGCCCGAGCGGATCAGCTGCCCACCGGTGGTGTGATGTGTCAGGCCGACGGCGTAGACGATCGTCATGACCTTGTCCGGCCGGCCCATTTCGCCGACCAACTTCGCGACCTCGAGGAACTGCTCCTTCGGGACACCGGTGATGCCGGCGACCATCTCTGGCGTGTAGCGCGAGTAGTGCTTCTTGACGAGCTGGAACACCGAGCGGGGGTGCTGCAGCGTCATGTCGCGCTTGGCGAATCCGGAGGTCGTGGTCTGCGGTCCTTCGACCGCCCCCGCGCCGCCGCCCGTCCCCGCCCCGCCCGCCTGCGGCGCCGGCGGAGTCGTCTGCTCATAGGCCCAGGTCGAGATGTCATAGGAGCGGGTCTGCGGGTTGTACCCGGTGAAGAGCCCGTCCTTGAAGTCGAAGCCTTCCTTCACAACGAACGACGCGTTCGTGTAGTTCTTGACGTACTCCTCGTGGTAGAGCTTGTTCTCGAGAACGTAGTTGATGAGCCCGCCGAAGTACGCGACGTCGGTGCCGGTGCGCATGCGCAGATAGATGTCGGCGAGCGCCGATGTGCGCGTGTAGCGCGGATCGGCGTGGATCATCTTCGCGCCGCCGCCCCGACCCGGTCCCTTCGTCGGATCGAGCTTCGCCTTCACGAACCACTGGAAGCCGACCGGGTGCGCTTCCGCCGGGTTCGCGCCGTTGATGAGGATGACGTCGGCGTGCTTGATGTCACGCCAGTGGTTCGTCATCGCTCCTCGTCCGAATGTGGCGGCCAAACTGACCACCGTGGGGCCGTGTCAGACCCGGGCTTGCTGTTCTAAGTGCACGACGCCGAGCGTCCGCATCAGCTTGGTGGCTAAGTAGCCCTCTTCCGTGCTGAATGCGGCGCCGCCGGCGAAGGCGACCCCCTCGGTACGATTCACGATGTTGCCGTTCGCATCCTGCGCGACGAACGTGTTGTCGCGCGATGCCTTCAGGTTCTGGGCGAGCTTGTCGAGCATGAAGTCCCAGGATTTCTCTTCCCACTTCGCGCTGCCTGGCGCGCGATAGAGCGGCTTCTCGACACGGCGCGAGCTGGTCGCGAGCTGCATCGCCGTCGCGCCCTTCGGACAGAGACGGCCCTCGTTGATCGGGCTGTCCGGGTCGCCCTCGATCTGCAGGAGCTCGGTCTTGCCGTTGGCGCCCTGCCGCGTGTACGCGATGAGTGAGCAGCCGACCGCGCAGTACGGGCAGACCGAGTGGACTTCCTTCGCGCCGGCGATGCGGAAAGCCATCTGCCGTTTCTTCGCAAGGCGAAGGTCGAAGCCCAGCGGGTTGACGAGCGGCGTGAGCGCGGTCGCACCGGCGCCGGCGGCGCCGAGCTTGAGGAACTGACGACGGGTAAGGTCGCTCACGTTCTTGACCGGCGTTCTATTCCTCGGCTCGCGTCCCGTCAAGTTCCGCCGGCGCTATCGTCCGCTTGTGAACGACTTCTTCTCCTCGCTCGCCAAGCGCTGGACCGAGGCCGCGCAGCGGCGCGGGGCTAGGATCGACGAGCCCACGCTCGACGGTGAGGTCGCGAACGAG
>JANMSU010000239.1:0-6124 GCA_031389835.1 Chloroflexota bacterium | reverse complement strand
TCAGGGCGTCGGCTATCCGCAGCCGTCGTTCTCGCACTTCGACTCGATCCGCGTGTGGGAGACGGCTGATCCCGAGCGCCGCCAGCAGGACGGCTGGCTCGGCAAGACGATCGCCGAGAACTACGACTCCGCGGGCCATCCACTCGTGGGCTGCGCCTGCGGCACGACCGGCGTACCGGGCGCGCTCCGCGATCTCGAAGCCACCCTCACGGTCGTCAATAGCCAGCAGAGCTTTAAGTTCAACGGCGGCGCGGAGATGGAGAAGGCCATGGGCGCGCTATACACGAGCACGCCCGGCATCTATGGCGCGCTGTTCGACACCGCGGTAACGACGGCGCGCGACACGGTCGCGCAGCTGAAGACGTCAGCCGCGGCATACACGCCGATGGCGCAGTACTCCGACAACGCGAAGCTCGTCTTCTCCTCTAAGAACCAGCTCGCGGCGGCGCTTCAGCTGGCGGCGCAGTTCATCGTGACCGGGACAGGCGTGAAGATCCTCCACCTCACTCTCGGCGGTTTCGACACGCACTACACGCAACAGCAGCGCCATGACGACCTCATGGGCTACCTCGATCAGGCCGTCGCGGCCTTCCATGCGGACCTCGCGGCGCACGGCATGTCCGACCGCGTGCTCATCGCGACCTGGTCGGAGTTCGGACGCCGCCCGAAAGAGAACGCGAGCGCGGGGACGGATCACGGTACGTCGGCGCCGGTGTTCCTGATGGGCGACGCGGTCAAGGGCGGCCTTTACGGCGCGGCACCGAGCCTCACGAAGCTCGATACGCGCGGCAACCTCGAATACAACGTCGACTTCCGCTCCGTCTACCAGGAGATCCTCGAACGGCACCTTGAGGTCGACGCCAGGGAAGTGTTCGCGCAGAGCTTCGACAAGCTCGCCGTCCTCAAGGGCTAGACGTTGGAGCGTGCGACCGTCCTGCGCGCCGGCGCGAGCCTGTTAACGGTGGCGGCGTTCGTCGGCTCGGGGAGCTACGTGGTCGCGCATCCGAAGAATGACGCCGCGCCGCTGCAACCCCCGGCGGACACAAACGTCGCAATCAGGACGCCGGTTCCAAGTGCGTCGGCGTCGCCGGTACGCTCGGCGCGCGCGACCCTTCCGCCACGCATCACGCTCGCGCCGGGCGTAAGGCCAACGGAACTGCCGGGGATCACGTTCACGCACGTGTCCTGACGGGGCTCCACGCCGCGCACGTCTTTCAATACGCTGCGGCGGCGATGGAGAGCCTCAAGTTCACGGCGCTCGGTGGTGATTGCGAGCTGTTCGGGATCGATGTGTCCCCGGCTTCACTGGTCGAGGGCCAGGCTTGGGTCAGCCGTATGCACGCCCGACTGACGCGCTTCGACCCATGGAGCGAGCTGTCCCGCTTCAACGATTCCGCGTTCACGCCACACCCCGAGACCGGCCGGAGGTTCGGTGGATGGGTCGCCGTGAGCCGCGAGCTCGAGCTGCTCCTGCGCGAGTCCCTGCGCGCCTTCGGCGAAAGCAACGGCCTCGTCCACGTCGGCGTGCTGCCAGCGCTGCGCGCCGCGGGGTACACGCGCGACTTCGACGCCGGGCCGACGCCGCCGAGCGCGGCACCGCCGACACTCGCGCCGCTGCCTGAGCTGCTCGAGGTGCGACGCGGTGAGGCGCGCTTATTGAAGGGCGCCGCGATCGACCTCGGGGGCATCGCCAAAGGCTGGATGGCCGATCGATTGGCGGAGCACCTCGGTACGAACGTGCTGGTGAATCTCTGCGGGGATCTCTTCGCGTGTGGCGGCGGGGAGAGCGGCGAGGGCTGGCCGGTCGGCTTCGGCGACAAGACGCTCCTCTTGAAGGACATGGGCGCGGCGACGAGCGGCACGACAAAGCGGGCCTGGGCCGGAGGCCATCACCTGATCGATCCGCGCACCGGCCTTCCGGCGCAGACCGATCTCAGCGAGGTCTCGGTGCTCGCCTCGACCGCGGCCGACGCCGAGATCTACGCGAAGGTCGCGCTGCTGCTCGGTTCGCGTGATGCGGCGAAGTGGCTCGAGACACGTTCAAGCGGGTGGTCACTCACCTAGGGGGGAAAAACCAAACCGGGACCCTTGCGGGCCCCGGTCCGGCACCTTTCGCGAGCCCACCGACGAACCGATGGACCGGCGGACGACAACGATATCGGGGTGCTCTCCGCTACCGATACCGGTAGCAGCACGTTTGGGCTAGCGCGCGGCTATTTGAGCTCGACCGTGGCTCCCGCGTCCTCGAGCTTCTTCTTGACGGCGGTCGCCTCGTCCTTGCCGATGTTCTCTTTGACCGGCTTCGGGGCGCCGTCCACGAGGTCTTTGGCCTCTTTCAGGCCCAGACCGGTGAGCTCGCGGACCGTCTTGATGACGTTGATCTTGGAGGCGCCAGCCTCCTTGAGTATGACTGTGAATTCGGTCTTTTCCTCGACCTCGGCCGGGGCAGCGCCACCGGCGGCGCCGCCGCCGCCGGCCGCCGCGACGGCGACGGGTGCCGCGCTGACACCCCAGCGCTCCTGTAGGAACTTGCCGAACTGGGCGATCTCCATGATCGACCAGGACTCGAGCTCGCCTGCCACCTTGTCGAACTTCGGGTTGCCTTCCGTAGCGGTTGCCATATCTATCTCCTTTTACTGCGCGCGTGCCGTCAGCACGTGGATGAGGTTCTGGGCTGGTGCCTGGAAGAGACCGGTGAGCTGCGCCAGGGGCGCTTGCAGGCTGCCGACGATCTGGCCTTGCAGGTACGCGCGGCTGGGAAGCCTCGCGAGGATCTGAAGGTCGTCGACGGACATCGTCTGCCCGCCGATGAAGGCCCCGAGGATGCGCAGCGACTTCAGCACACGCGCTTCGTCGACCATGCTCTTCGCGAGCTCGACCTCATCGACGTCACCGAGCGCGACTGCGGTCGGTCCGGTGAGAAGCGCCGCGAGGCCGTCTCTTTCCGTCTTCGCCGCCGCCCGCGTGAAGAGGCTGTTCTTCACCACGTGGTACTCGACATGCTTGGGACGCAGGCGCTTTCGCAGCTCCTGCAGCTCGCCGACCTTGAGGCCTCGGTAGTCGGTGACGATCACCGCGGTCGACCCGCGGAGCTGTTCCGCGAGCGCGTCCACGGCCCGGCTCTTCGCCGGGATGCCGCCGCCCTTCCGTTTGACCTTGGGTCCGGTCTTGATCTTCGCCATGTCACCCCCTAAGAACTACGAAGCCCTCGTTCCGAGCGGAAACGAGGGCCAAGTCGCGGCAACGCCGCGCTTCGTTCTCGCCTCCGCAGGACTTATCCCTTTCGGGCGCCGGCTTCTTTGGCTATGAAATTGTCGTGATGACCAGTGTATCCGCAGGCGAGGGGCTCCGCCCGAAGGCGGAGCCCCAGCGTCCTAGCAGAACGGGAACTTCTTGACCGCTGGACTGTCGAGCGTCGCGATGGACGCGAGCGCGATCGGCTTCGTCGCATCGATCTTCCAGATCGTCGATCCCGTCGCGGGCACCTTCTCCTGGCAGGTCGACCCGTACGAGATCGGATTCAGCAGCCCGCCCATGTTCACCTTCTTGAGCGACTCGAAGGCCTTGACCACGCCTTCACGCGTGAGGTCGCCCATCTCGACTGCCTTCTCGAGGATCTGGTGGACGACGCGTGCCTGCGTGTAGCCGAAGATGAAGTAGTAGTCGGGCGGCTGGTCGCCGCCGAACTTCTTGTGGTTGTCGATGAGCTCCTTCATCCCCTCGCAGCCGGTCCCGACATCACCCCATGCGCATTGCGCGTCGGTGACGACCCAGAGTCGCTGCGAGATGTACGGCAGGATCGGCGATGGCTGGGCGGCCGTGCCCACGAGCGCACCGACCCAGGAAGGCGATAGGCCGATCCACTGCGGCGCGTACTGCAGTGTCGCCGCGGTACCCATGATCGTGCCGGTCGCCGTTGGCGTCGAGGCCAGGAACACGTGGTCGGCGCCGGCGGCGCGCATCGCGCTGACCTGCGCGCCGAACGCGGTATCGGTGGTCTTGTACGTGGCCCGCGCGAGGATCTGGAAACCGAACTCCTTCGCCGCGAACTCGAGACCCTTCACGCCGTCGAGGCCGTAGTCATCGTCCTGGTAGATGATCCCGACCTTCGGTGTGACGCCCTTGTCTTTGAGGTACTGCGCGGCGTTGATGAACTGTGCGGGGTACGGCGCGCCTGTGGCGACGACGTACTTCTGCTTCGGCCAGTCCGAGGACAGCGTCGCCGCCGCGGTGAGGATCTTGTCCTCGTTTATCAGCGGCAGGATCGCGTTCGTGTGAGCGGTCCCGAGCGACTGGGCGATCATCAGGACCTTGCCCTTGATCGCGTTGTACTGCTGGACCTGGATGTCCGGCCGGTACTGCGAGTCGACCGTCGCCAGGGTGACCTTGTAACGCTCCTCCTTCGGCAGGTTCTGGCCAACTCCGCCGAGCACCTCGTTCACGTATTGGAAATAGACCTCGTGCCCCCGCGTGAGCGGCTTGCCGATGACCGCGACCGCACCGGTGAGCGTGCTGATCTCCCCCAGTGTGATCGTGCGTCCCTCGACTCCGACCGCCGTCTTGACCTGCGCGCGGCACGCCGTAGCTACCAGGAGCACGACCACGATGAGCGCGAATGTGTTCAGAGCCTTCCTCATGCCCGCTCCTTCTTTCTCGCCTTCGTTGTGGCGCGGATTATGTGCCCGTGATCAGTAGGAGAACGGCCAGGTCCGGAAGTACAGGCGTAGGCGCGCCCAGATACCCGCCAGGCCGAGCGGCTCGGCGACCAGGAACCCGATGATCAGAAGCCCGTAAATGACCTGGTTCAGCACGGCGAGCGTCAATCCACCGCCCGCTGACGACTCGCTCGCGAGTGGCAGGACCGGGCTCAGCTGCTCGACGAGGCGCGGCAGAAGCACGATGAACAGGGCGCCGAAGATCGAGCCGTAGACCGTCCCAACGCCTCCGACGATGACCATCGCCACGAACTGCACCGAGACGAAAAGGTCGAAGCTCGCCGGGGTGACGTGCCGCACGTATGAGCCGAGGAGCGCGCCTGACGCAGCGGCATAGAAGGACGACAGGCCGAACGCGGCGACCTTGTAGCGCGCGATGTCGACGCCGATAACCGACGCCGCGATCTCGCGATCGCGAATCGCCTGGAATGCGCGCCCGGTCCGGCCGCGGGCGACGTTCTTCGCGAAGAGCGTTGCCGCGAGCAGGAGCGGAACGATGAAGTAGAAGAAGGACTGCTCGCGGCTGAGATCCAGGCCGAGCAGTGCTCCCAGGTCGGCGAAATTGGCGTCGCCGATGCGTGGCGACGGGATCGCGCGACCCTGCGGTCCACCGGTGATGACGCGCAGGTTCTGAAAGACGTACTCGCCGAGGAAGACCAGGCCCAGCGTCACGATGCCGAGGTAGATGCCCTTGAGGCGCACCGCGAAGGGACCGATCGCCAGGCCGACGAGCGCGCCGACAAGTCCAGCGACCGGCAGCCACACCAGGACCGGGAGCCCCAGATCGCCACCGAGATAGCCCGCGGTGTATGCGCCGAGGCCGATGAAAAAGGCGTGGACAAGCGATACCTGTCCGGTGAACCCGGTGAGCAGGTTGAGCCCGATCGCCCCGATCGCCGCGATCGCGGTGAAGGTCAGCACCGAGAGCCAGGCATCGTCGAGCACGGCCGGCGTCGCAGCGATGGCGACGACGAGCAGCGCGACCCAGAGACGATCGGCGCGGCGCCGTAACAGGGCGATCTGCTCGCCGTACCGTGTGCGTAGACCCTCGGGCTTGCTCACACCCTCTCCACTTCAGGCGTGCCGAAGAGTCCATAAGGCCGCACCACCAGAACGACGATCATCAGCACGTAGGCGGCGACAACATGCACGTCGTTGCCGAGCCAGGGCGCGACACGCGGCTGGTATCCCTGCACGAGCATTTCGGTCACGCCGATGAGCAGCCCACCCACGATCGCGCCGCCCGGTGAGTCGAGTCCGCCGACGATGGCCGCCGGGAATGCCCGGAACGCAACGAAACCCAGCGCGGGGCTGAGCGTCGCGGGGAACGCCGCGAGAAAGACGCCTGCCACGGTCGCGGTGGCGGCGGCAAGCATCCACGACAGCGCGTACACGCGGCGCACCGGGAT
>JANMSU010000212.1:0-10798 GCA_031389835.1 Chloroflexota bacterium | reverse complement strand
GGTCGTGGTCGAGGCGTTCCTCTGGGAGCGCGACGCGCCGGTGCCGACGAAGAAGGCGTTCCGCTGCGGCGTCTGCGCGCGCGAAGGGCGTGCCCTCCTGATTGAAGGCGTTGACAACGACGATGAAGAGCGCACACGCCGGCTAGAGCCGCGTGGCATGGCGTACTGGCAGTTCGTCGAGCGTTTCGGCGCGGATCCGGCTGCGCAGGCGCTGGGGGACACGGTCGCCGCGCTGTACACGCCGCGCAATATCACAGCGCTCATGGCCACCCTGCGAGCGGTCGAGACGTCGGTCGGAGACCCGGCCGCGCAGGGTCTGCTGAAGCTCTGCCTGCTGGAATCGATCGTCGCGGGGAGTCGCCTGAACGCGGTCGCCGGCCACGGCGCGCCGCTGCGCATCGACAAGGGGCGCGCGCGACGCGGCCACGCGTCGCAGTCGCGCGAGGTGAACATCTGGCTCGAGTACGAGCGCACCGTTCGCGAGCTCGTCGCATGGCTCGCGCAATACGAGCATCGCTCGACGGCCTCGCGCGGCGGCCTGCTCCTGGATCCGGGGGACGCCGACCTCGTCATCTGCCAGGCGCCGGTAGAGGACACGCTCGGAGGATGGAGCACGGTCGCGAGCGCGCTGCTTCTTGGAGCCAAGACGCTCCGTCCGATGGACACCGGCGAAGGCCGGCTCGCCGCGCGCGAGCGACTCCTCCGCACGCTTCGCGCCGCGCTCATCGAGGCGCATCGGGTGTCGCGACCGGAGGCGGCGGCCGTGGTGTACGTCCCGCATGCGGACGCGGCGACGATCGCGGCGTGCGTCCTCGCCGGTGCGGGAGCGGGTTATCGCCTGCGCGCCATCCTCTATCAGCGCGACGCGCACGCCGGCGCTACGGCTCACCCGCCGCGGCGGTGTGCGACTTCGACCGCGACGTGCCGCTGCTGCGCGACCAGTCCTCAGCGGACGCGACGCTCATCGAGGACGCGATACGCGCCGGCGTGCGCGAGGCGGTGCTGGCCCGCGGCGAGCCCGTGCGCGAAGACGTCGCCACGGTCGCGGCGCTGCAGTCGCTCGCCGCGAAGGGGCTGCTCCTTCCGATCGCGCTCGCGCGAGCCGGCGGGGTCTCCGAGCTCGAGCTCTTCCTCGATCACTTCAAGTCGGCGCTCGCCGACGGTAAGCGCACCGGTATCACGCGCCTGCCGCTGAGCGAGGATGCCGACGACGTCGCGTACGCGGTGACGGAGACGCCGGACGCGACGCCGCTCGGAGACCGGGTCGAGTGGGCGGTCTGGGGTCTTCTGTCGTCAGCGCGCGAGGTCGACACGCGCTCACTGCTGCGCCGCGTGTACGCGCTGTTCCGCGGGATCGAGACGCCGGACCGCGAGCTGGTCGAACGCTGCGTTGCCGCGTATGCCACCCAGACCGACGACGGCCGGTGGCGCCTCCTCGATCAGGACGCGCTGGTCGCGCGCCAGGCGTCCCAGGCGCAGGTCCTGGCGGAGCTCATCGACACGGGGCATCGGCTGGGGTTCAAGGTGCACGTCGGCCGCGACGTCGAGCGAAGGGCGCTGCCCAACACACATGCGGAGCGCGGACGAGTGCTCACGGACCTCGTGAGCGAGGCGGAGCGCGCGAGTGGGGCAGCGCGCTTCGTACGTGGGTCGTCGGAGGCGCTCGACTTCGTCGACTGCGTTTGGTACGACCGCGGCCACATGGTGTTCCTCTGGCAGGTCGACTGGACCGCCCGGATCCACCGCAGCATCGTCGCCCTCGGCGAGGCGATCCCGGACGACGACCGCGTCTTCCGCTTCCTGGCTGTGGCCGACGAACGGACGGGCCTGGTGCACGAAAAGCTGCGCCGCTCGCCCGCGCTGGCAGAGGTCGTTCGACGCCGAGGCTGGCGATTCGTAAAGTGGGATCCATTGCGCCGGTGGCTGGGGGACGCGCAGAGTGGCCTGGACGGCCTGGAAGCCGTTGTTGGCCTCGAACCTGCGGTGGAACAATCAGGCCAGCAGCTCGCGTTTAGGTGGTAGGCGAAAGCCCGCATACAAAGGAGACCGCACTAATGGGAAAGCCACAGGTCGTCACGGACCAGAGTTTCGAGCAGGAGGTCCTGAAGTCAGACACCCCCGTGCTCGTCGATTTCTGGGCGACGTGGTGCGGTCCGTGCCGGATGGTCGGGCCGGTCCTCGAGGAGGTCGCGAGCGAGCAGGGCGACAAGATCCGCGTCGTGAAGCTCGACGTCGACGCCAATCCGATCACGGCGGGACGCTTCGGCGTCCGCGCGATCCCAACGATGATCGTCTTCAAGAACGGCCGCGAGGCCGACCGCATCGTCGGTTATCACCCGAAGCCGCAGCTCATGACGAAGCTCACGCCGCACCTCGCAGCGATGGCTGCGCCGAAAGCAGACGCCCCGAACAACGGATCGCCGACGAGCAGCACGCCAAACGCCGGGGTCGGCGTCACCAAGGTCCACTAGACGTGCGCGACACGTCGGGCCTGCCGGGGGGCAAGATGCTCGATCCGGTCTGCGACATGATCGTGGACGTTGCGGATGCGCGCGATCACGGGCTCACCCTAGAGATGGACGACCGCGAATACGCGTTCTGCGGTCCCGGCTGTATGAAGTCCTTCGCGAAGGCGCCGCACCAGTACCGCGCGAAGGTCGACTCCTGGGTGGCAGCGCAGAAGAACTGATCGTGCTGCCTGTGACCTGGCAATGAATGCATCAGGTCGCCGCGCCGCCGTCATCGGCCTCCTCCTTATTGCGACTCTTGTTGCGGTCCTCGTCGCCGTAGTCTCGTTCGGCGCGCCGCGCGAGCAACCGCCGCTAGCGGCGAGCGCCACGCCGACAAGCACCGCGGTCTCGACAATTGCTTCGGCAACACCTGCGACGTCGCCGACCGCAACCACGGCGTCACCGCCGACACAGCCCGCTGCGACCAGCGATCCCACGATCGGGCAGTACTTGAAGGCCGAGGTCCAGCGGTGGCAACCCACCGGCACGACGCTCGTAGCGGTCGCCCACGAGAGCACCCGGCGCCCAGGCGGCGGAACGCAGGCTGGCGGCCTCGCGTTCATTGCGGTTCCGCTCGATGGCAGTCCGACGACACGACTGCTCAGCGCACCGCTCGGCAACGGTTTCGACATCAGCCAAAACGGCGCGCTCTTCGTGCTGGCGGTCCAGGTCAACGATTCCAGCTCGCGGCTCGCGCTCTGGGACGCGCGTAACAATGTTTCGACCTGGCTCACGCCACTCGAGAGCGGAGTGATCCTGCGCGGTCCAACGTTCAGTCCCGACTCGAGCTCCGTGACCTTCGGCAAATCCAAAGCCGATGTCGGGCAAGGCAGCGCGGGTGATCTTGGCCTCTTCCGCGTTCGCCTGACAACCCGCGACGTCACGCCGGTACATGCGCCCGCGAGACAGCCCTTCTTCTCGAGCCCCGTCGATCATGTCAGCGATGGGACGCTGTACTGGAGTCGCGTGTACGAGGGAGGAAGCCTGGAGGCGCTATTGGCCTCAGGTACCGAGCGGACCTTCGCGGACTGTGCGAACTATCAGTCGTGGCGCGAGACCTCCCCGCGCGTGCTTGCGCTGCCGGGGGGCTGCGGCACCGGCTTCAAGGGCGCCGAGCTGATCCTCTGGAACGACGTGACCGGTGAAAAACGCACCATCGCCGGCAGCGCGTCGGAGCTGGTCACGGCGGCCGATTGGAATCCCGAGGGGAACGCGATCGTCGCGGTCGTCAGCCAGGCGTCGGGTGGCTCGCCCGCGACACTCGTGACCATCGACGTGAGTGGTGGACAACGGAAGGTGATCTCCGGGACCGAGCACGCCTCACGTGTGCTTTGGCTCCGCGCGGGCATCACCTACACGTATGCCCAGCCAGACGCGAGCGGCTTCGGCACGAAGCCACCGTACGAGGTGCGCGTAAGTCCCGTTGCCGGCGGCGCTCAACGCACGCTGCTCACGAGCCCCGATCCAATCCCCTGGCTCCGCTTCGTTACCGGCTCGCCGTAGCGACCCGTGGCCAACAAGAAAGAGATACCGATCTATATCGAGGCCGGCGCCAAGCGCACGTTCGCGAGCGCCGTCGACTGGCCGGGCTGGTCGCGCGGCGGGCGCACCGAGCAGGAGGCGATCGCGGCATTGGCTGCGTACGGCGATCGCTACAAGGCCGTCGTCCGGTCCGCGGCGCCGAAGTTCAACGCGCCGAGCGACGTGTCCGAGTTCAAGATCGTCAAGCGCCTCAAGGGCAACGCCGGTACCGACTTCGGCGTCCCGTCGCTGGGTCTGGCGACTGATGGCGAGCCCCTCGCGGCACCCGAGCTCGAGCGCCTCACGCGGATCCTCGAAGCGTGCTGGGACGCATTCGATCGCGGTGCCGAGTCCGTCAAGGGCCTTGAGCTGCGCAAAGGACCGCGCGGCGGAGGACGCGATCTGGACAAGATGGCCGCTCACGTCGTCGAGGCCGATCAGGCGTACATAGCTCAGCTGGGCGCGCGGCCGCCTAAAGCCGCTCCTGGTCGCCCGATCAAGCCGAGCGATCTGCACGACGCCATGCTCGCGGCATTTCGCGCTCGCGCGCGCGGGCTGCCGGTCGCCGACCCACGAGACACGAAGAAGCCGTGGACGCTGCGCTACTTCGCGCGTCGCGTGGGTTGGCACGTGCTCGACCACGCGTGGGAGATCGAGGACCGCGCGGTACGACCCACGTGACCGTCCTCAGGTCGATGGCGCGGCGAACGTGTCATCGGTGAGGACCATGGTGAGGAAGGGAAACGGGAACGTCCCCGGACTCTCTTCGATGTCCCGCATGACCTCGAACTCATCAGGAGCGACAGGCGGGCTGGCACGCAAATGCCTATCCGTGGCAGTGCCGGCCGCAGCACGCGCAGTTCCCACCGCTGCCGGGCATCGTGCCGCTACCCTGCGTCAGGCGTTAAGCCACGTTCCACCAGAGCGTCATCACCTCGCGGTTCGAGCCTGACCAGGTGGAGGGATCGCTCGCGACCGCGCCCAGTTCGGTCAGCGCGTCAGCGACCTCGGCTTGGCGCTCGAAAGGAAGGCAGAGTCTCCTCGTCGTCGCCCCAACGAGCTCCTGCCAACTCCCGAACGCGGGGGTGGTGGAGGCGGGAGATCGCTCCACGTGCACATCCTTGTGGAACGAACGGATCGTCCGAAGCGCGTCCTCCCACGTCGGCCGCGTCGGCCGCTCCAGTCCGTGGAACCGCGCCCACAAGGGGTTTAGTCGCGCAAGGGGATGCTGAGCGGTGACCTCGATGACGACGCGACTTCGCGCATGCGCATCGAGCGCATCGATGAACGGCTTGAGCTCGGGCACGTTGTAGAGCACGTGGTGGCACACGACGACATTCGCCGGGCCAACATCGCCGGCTAAGTCGGGCCACGTCCCCACGATCGTCCTGACCTTGTCGCGCTCTGCTCCCGCCTGCTTGGTGAGCTCGACGAGCAGCGGTTCATCCTGATCGACCGCGATCAGTGCGCCGGCGCGGTCGAGCAGCGGAAGCGACGCGGCCCCGGCGCCCGCACCGATATCCAACACGCTCCCGCCAAGAGGAAGCGCCTCGCACGCGCGCTCCGGAGTCCAAGGCGACGCCGGTGCCTGATCGAGGATGTGTTGGGGGATCGCCCACGCCGCGAGGTCAACGCGCCAACGGTCCAGCTCGTCCTTGGTGCTCATGTCAGGCGACGGGTACCGCGCGACGGCGGGCGGGATCCCACATTCCGTAAAGGTGTCACGTCCGAGGTCGTCGGTGCCGAGCCAGGGAGCCGTCGACACCGCGCCGCTTAGGCCCGCGCTGAGCCGCCTGTCGAACGTGGCGATAGCGCTGTGGGCGTCAGGCCGAGCAAGTAGGCGACCAACGCCAGCGGACAGCGGCAGTGGCAGGTTCAGGCGAGCGCGATGCGGCGCGACGGTCCGGCGGTGGCGAGTAGCATCGCCTCCGTGCCGCAGACAGAGGTTCTCTTCCGAGTGAGCGCTGTCGCCAAACAGGCTGAGGTGCCCGCTCGCACTGTCAGGTTTTACGCCGACATCGGGCTTCTGCGTCCGATCGCTCGCGGCGAGAACGGCTACCGGTTCTTCGGCGAAGACGCGGTCGAGCGCGTTCATCTGCTCCGCCGAGCGGTGAACCTCGGCCTTCCGCTCAAAGAGATCAAGGACGTGATGGATATCGCGGAGACGAGTGACTGCGCGGACGCGCATCGCGCTTTTGCGGAGGCGCTGCGGATCAGGATCGGAGCCGTCGAGCAGCAGATCCGCGAGCTGTCGTCGATGCGCACACAGCTGGTCGATCTTGCGGTCGAGAGCGACGCTGGCTGCACCGACGCGCTCTGCCTGTGTCGCACGCATCCGGTGCGCGACTCGAAGGGAGACGCATGAAGGTCGCGTTCTCGGGCAAGGGCGGCGCGGGTAAGACGACGATCGCGGCCACGCTGGCGCGCGTGTGGGCGCAGCAGGGCAAGAATGTCTATGCGATCGACGGGGACCCGAACCCGAACCTGGGCGTCGCCCTCGGCATCCCCCGCGATGTGCTCGCCGCAGCGCCGACCGTTCCGAAGGACATCGTCAAGGACGTGTACGACGACGAGGGCCGGCAGCACATGCAGCTCAAGCGTCCGCTCTCGGAGCTTCGCGACGAGTTCGCGATCACCGGACCCGACGGCGTCCACCTGATGTTCGTCACCGGCCTTGACCACGCGGGCCAGGGCTGACTGTGCAATGCCCACTCCGCCGTGCGCGGTGTCTCGAGCGCGCTGATGGATGACAGCACGGACATCTCGCTGCTCGATATGGAAGCGTCGATCGAGCACCTCGGTCGCGCGACCCCGCAAGGCGTTGACGTGCTCTTCGTCGTTGTCGAGCCGTACTACCGCGCGCTCGAGACGGCAAGCCGGATCGCGCCGCTCGCGCGCGACTTGGGGATCCCGCGGCTCATCACCATCGCGAACAAGGTCCGCGACGCCGAGGACTCGCGCGTGATCCGCGAGTTCTGTAAGGCACACGACCTCGAGCTTGGCCTCGAGCTCCCATACGACGAGTCCGTGCGCGAGGCCGACCGTCAGGGTAAAGCGCTGATCGATGCTGCGCCGAACGCATCGACCGTCACGGCTGTCCGGAACTTCGCGAGGACGCTCGCATGACGCTCAGCGAGACCCCTCCGCACCCGCGCTACGAGGGCCTCGTCGCGCCGCCCTACGAGCAGACCGGCAATATCGCCGGCGCGACGGCCGAGCAGTGGGTGCGCTCCCAGGTCGACGAGATGCGCGGCAAGACCTCGCTGCTGCATGGACCCTACGAACGCGTGCACGTTTTCTGGCTGGCGGGCATGAGCTGCGACGGCTGCAGCATCGCCGTCCTCGGCGCGACCGCGCCGGCGGTAGAGAGCCTGCTGACGGGAGCGGTGCCTGGGGTCCCGCTCATGCTGCTGCATCACACCGCCGTGCAGATCGAGGCCGGCGAGGCCTTCATGGAGCCGATGCGTCAGGCCGTCGAAGGCACGCTTGGTGAGCCCTACGTCGTCGTGTACGAAGGCTCTTGCGCGAATGAGGACAAGATCGGCAGCGGCTACTACTCCGCCATTGGTGAGGAGGTCGACCAGAGCGGCGCGAGGGTCCAGGTGCCTTCCGCCATCTGGCTCCGCCGGCTCGCGCCGAAGGCCGCCGCCGTGATCGCCATCGGCACGTGCGCCACATGGGGTGGCATCCCGGCGGCGATCAACAACGTCACGGACTCTATGAGCGTCGCGGACTGGCTGGGTCCGAGCTACCGCAGCGCGCTCGGCCTGCCCGTGGTGAACATCCCGGGCTGCTCTCCGGTCGGCGACAACTTCACCGAGACCGTCGCGGTGACGCTGCTGTTCCTCCAGGGAATCGGCCCGGCGCCCGAGCTCGATGAGCTGGGCAGACCGGAGTGGCTGTTCGGCGAAACCGTCCACCGCGGCTGCCTGCGGGCCGGCTACTACGAGGAGGGCAGCTTCGCCAAGAAGTTCGGCGATAAAGAGTGCCTCGTCGAGATCGGCTGCTGGGGTCCGGTCGTCCAATGCAACATCACGTCGCGCGGCGCGATCAATCACATGGGTGGCTGCATGAACGTCGGTGGCTCGTGCATCGGTTGCACGATGCCCGGCTTCCCCGACAAGTTCACTCCCTTCTACAAGGCGCCGCCGGGCACGCTCGTCTCCGCGAGCGGCGCACGGTTGAACGGCTCGTTCGTACGGCCGCTCCGGCTCATCACGCAGCGCAAGCTCAACCGGGAGACCCGCTGGGACCGCCCGGGTGGGGTGACGCCGAGCGGGTGGGGCGCGGATCTGTCGACGAGCGCGCTCGACAAGGTGACCGACAAGTTCTACGACTTCCTGCGACACCGCGGGGCCCACGGCACATCGAAGAAAGCAGGGTGATGCGATGGATCTGAACATGACCGTGCAGACCTTCTGGTATCTCGTCCTTGCGATCGGTCTTGTGGTTGTGCTGCTCGTGGCGGCGATGCTGATCACGATCATCATTTCCGTCCGGCGGATCGACCGCACCGCGGCCGACATCTGGACCGTCGGTAAGCAGATCGCCGCGAACACCACGGTCCTGTGGCAGCTGACGAAGACCAACGAGGTCGCGACGGCGATCAAGGGCGTGGCCCTGCAGATCGCGACGGGCGCGGCCTCGATCGATCAGCGGCTCGCGAAGCTGCCGTCGGTGCTCGGGAAGAACTAGGGGTGGATCAGATCACGCTGCTCTGGTGGGTGACCGGGATCTACCTCCTCGTGCTCGTCCTCGTCCTGGCATACGCGACGATCACCGTGGCGTTCTACGCGGTGCGCATCAGTCGGACGTTCAACAAGATCGCAGCGGGGCTCACCGCCGTTCGCGATCACACCGTCCCGCTCTCCGACAAGCTCACCGCCGCGAACGCGGGACTGGGCGCGATCGCCGCCTCCCTCTCGTCGGCGCGCGACCATCTGGTGGCGACCGACGCCGGCCTGGCGATCCTCACGGGCGAAGACCAAGAGAAGGTCGCCTGATGGACGAGATCATCCGGCTCTGGTGGATAACGCTCATCATCGCGTTCATCGCGACGATCCCGCTACTGGCCATCGTCACTCGTTTCGTCCGGCACGCGCGAGAGGTCGACCGACTGGCGACAGTGACGCTCAAAGCGGCCGCCGGGGTCGCCGGCAACACCGCCAACATCGTGCTGCTCGACAAGCTACTCGACAAGGCCGGCTCGATCGCGACCACGTCGGCGGCCATTGACGGCGTTGCCGCGAAGATCCACGCCGACGCCGTCGCCGTAGTTCAGACCCTCACAAAGGGAGCCGCAGGTGGACGCTGAGACGCTCGCCAAACTCACCGCCGCAGCGTTCGTCGTGCTGCTGCTCGTGGTGGCGACCGGTGTGTACCACATAACCCAGGGCCTCCGGTCCATCAACAAGACGATCGCCAAGATCTCGTGGGGTGTGCGGGCGATCGAGGGCGAGACCGATCTCATCACCTCGCAGGTGCCTCCGCTCATCGACACGTTCACGGTCATCGACGACGGCGCGAAGATCATCGCGCAGCGGCTGTCATCGGCGGAGGGGCATCTGGCCGCGGCCGGCGCGCTGCTGGGCGCAGGGAAGGAATAGCCGCATGTGCTTCAAGAACCTTCCCATCGAGTTCGACGCTGAAGGCAAAGCGCATCTGCGGCCTGGTGTCACCGATCCCTACGCCGTCAAGCAGAGCCCGAATGCCCGCACACAAGAGGAGAAGATCCGCTCGCTGCTCGAGAAGAACGGCCACATCAAGGAGGTCAGCATCGATCCGGTCACGCGCGTCGCCGGCGCGCTGGCCTTCCACAGCGTGGTCGACATGCAGCAGCGCAAGGTCGAGGACGCGCATTCGATGGCCACGCTTTTCCGCGGCTACGAGATCATCCTCCAGGGACGCGATCCACGGGATGCCATCTTCATCTCCAGCCGCGCCTGCGGCGTGTGCGGCGGCGTCCACTCCAACTGCTCAGCCGAGGCGATCGAGATGGCACTCGGCGTGGTCCCGCCGCCGATGGGCATCGTCGTCCGGAACCTGGGTCAGGCGGCCGAGTTCCTCTACGACCACCCGCTTCACCTGTACTTGCTGTCCGGCCCCGACTACTCAGCCGCCGTCATGGGCCAGACCAACCCTGCCATCCTCAAGCGCGCGCAGGGCTACAAAGCGCGCGGCGCGCAGATCCATGGGTTCGCCACGATCGGCGAGATCATGGAGGCCCTGAATCCGCTCACGGGCCGGCTCTATCTCGAGGCCCTGGAGGAGACCCGGCGTGCGCGCGAGATGACCGTGCTGGTGTGGGCGAAGTACCCGCACCCGCAGACGATCGTCCCAGGCGGCATCAGCGCCACCGTGACGCTGCAGACGCTCAACGAATACCAGACGCGCCTGGCGTACTTCATGGACTACTCGAAGAAGATGATCAACATCTGGGACGACGTGTACGACTTCCTGTACGACGTCGACCCGCGGTTCCACGACGTGGGGAAGCGCCCGATCAACCTGATCGACCTCGGGATCTGGGAGCATCACGAGGGCTACGACGCCGCGTACAAGAACGCGACCGCGTGGGGCGATCGTCGCTGGGCAACCCCCGGCGTCGTGATCGACGGCAAGCTCCTGACCACGAGCCTGCACAACATCAATTCCGGCCTCGAGGAGTTCATCGACCACAGCTACTACGAGGACTGGACAAAGGCCCCGCAGAAGTTCAAGACTGACGAGCTCGGCAATCCACTCTCTCCGTACCACATGTGGAACAA
>JANMSU010000206.1:0-1509 GCA_031389835.1 Chloroflexota bacterium | reverse complement strand
CCGGATCGGTCAGATCGACGACCGGACGTTCAGGCACGACGATGCATCCTCAAACCGATCCAAGCCTTGTCGAAGAGCACCTCTGATTCAGCATGATCCAGGATTCTTCCTCGGTCACGTTGAACCCCCAACACGCGAGGTCGTAGTCGTGCTTGACGACCACGCCTGAGATCAGTGCCTGGGTATCGTAGTCGTTCTTCACGACCGTCTTGAAGCCCACCGCATTGAGCATGGCTTGCGTCGCGGTCGCGAAGGACTGACGACTTGGCGCGTTGTGGCAGTTCAGTCGGATCGTCCCGTCCCACTTCCCCTCCGCCTTGATGCGTAGAGAATGGTGCGGGACTTTCGTCCCTTGTGGTGGTCTCGACTATCGAGGATCGTCGAGCGGTAGCCGAGCATCGAGGAGACTATGACCACGATCGTGGTAGGAGTGGATGGGTCCGAGGGCGCCAGGGCCGCGCTCGCGTGGGCGTGTGCAGAGGCACGTCGAGACTCGGATGCAAAGATCGTGGCTGTCTCCGCGTGGTTGTCTCCGTTCACGGCGTCGAGCCCGTGGGTCGTCGGCTACGACGTACCGATCGACCTGAGCGGGGAGACTGTGGCGGCACTCAAGGAGTCGGTCGCCGCGGTAGCGGCCGAGCGGTTCGGCGATCTCGAGATAGCGCAGCGTGTCGTCTGCGGATCCGCGGCAGGGGCGCTCATAGCCGAAGGCAGCGCCGCCGATATCTTGGTCGTCGGTTCGCGTGGCCTGGGCGGTTTCAAGGGTTTGTTGCTGGGCTCGGTGAGCCATCAGGTGGTCACGCACGCGCCGTGTCCGACCGTGATCGTTCCTCGCGCCGTAGGAGCGTGGGCCGCGAAACGTGTCGGCCCGGGTTCGATCGTGGTCGGCGTCGACGGCTCCTCCAACTCGATTGCCGCGTTGCAGTGGGCCGCGAGACGGGCGGACGGCGCTGACACGATCGTGCACGCCGTCTACGTCTGGCGGTTCCCCGCTGTCGCGGTTGCGCCCCCTCCGATCGGCGCCTGGGCGGATCCTGCGAGTGCCTCGGCTGACGCGGCGATGGAGGCGCTCGCATCCTTCATCGCCGCGGCCGAGTTGCCCCGCGACGTGCGCGTCGTGCCCACCATTCGCGAGGGCTCGCCGACGAAGGTGTTGCTCGACGAAGGGCAGCAGGCGGACCTACTCGTCGTCGGCGCACGGGGCCACGAAGGATTCGTCGGATTGTTGCTGGGGTCGGTGGCGACCGCGGTCACGCATCACGCGCAATGTCCGGTCGCCGTGATTCCCGAGAAATAAGCGGACGAGGATGGAAATGCCGACGTCTTTCGATGGCTGGCATCGCGTGTCCTCGGGTGAGGTCGCCGCTCGGCTCGGGTTGGATCCGCTCGTGGGCCTACCGGCGTCCGAGGCCGCCTCCCGCTTGGTTGCTCACGGCCCGAACCGCCAGCCGCGAGGAAAGAAACGATCGTCGCTGCGAGCGTATGTCGACCAGTTCCGCAGTTTTCTTG
>JANMSU010000303.1:0-2156 GCA_031389835.1 Chloroflexota bacterium | reverse complement strand
CCCGCCGCTGACCTGGATCTCTTCGTCTACAACTGCACGACCGGCATATGCGTGCTCGCAGGCCTGAACGCAGACGGCGACTCTGAAGAGTCCGTGACGATCGCCAACCCGGCCGCGGGCGCATGGAAGGTGGTCGTGGATGGCTTCGCCGTTCCGGCGGGAACCACGACGTACAAGTACATCGACGTCTTCGTCAACCCGGCGTTCGGCTCGATCTCAATCACCGACGCCAACGCGCTTCGTCCGAGCGGCGCCTCATGGACCGTTGTGGGTAGCGTCACTGCGAATTTCGCACCCGCGGCAGGCCGTGTCTTATACGGCAACGTACTGGTCCTAACAGACACGAACATCCTTATTGGCTCCGGCGACGTCATCATCAACAGCGTCACGCCGTAACCTCGCGACCTCGTGAGATTGAGAGCCCCCGCCGCAAGGCGGGGGCTCTCTATTTCGGCACTGGGGCCTCATACTTTCCTATCGATGGAGCCGCTCGACACCTTCAAGCGTCCGCTGCGCGATCTGCGGATCAGCGTCACCGATCGCTGCAATTTCCGCTGCGTGTACTGCATGCCGAAGGAGGTTTTCGGGAAGGACTTCCAGTTCCTGGACCGCGCGCAGATCCTCTCGTTCGAGGAGATCGAGCGCCTCGTCCGCATCTTCGTCGGACTCGGCGTGCAGAAGGTTCGCCTCACGGGCGGCGAGCCGCTCGTCCGGCGCAACATCGAGGGCCTCGTCGCAATGCTCGCGAAGGTCAGTGACCTCGACCTCACGCTCACCACGAACGGCTCGCTTCTGGCCGCAAAGGCGAAAGTGCTGCGCGACGCGGGTCTGAAGCGCGTGACCGTGAGCCTCGATTCGCTCGACGACACGGTTTTCAAGAGCATGAACGATGTCGACTTCCCTGTGTCGCGGGTGCTCGAGGGCATGGACGCCGCCGAGGCCGCGGGACTCGCGCCGATCAAAGTGAATATGGTCGTGAAGCGCGGACTGAACGAGCAGAGCATCCTGCCGATGGCGCGTCACTTCCGCGGCACCGGGCGGATCCTGCGTTTCATCGAGTACATGGACGTCGGCTCGTCGAACGGCTGGAGGCTGAACGACGTCGTGTCGGCACGCGAGATCGTCGCGACGATCGACCGCGAGCTGCCGCTCGAGCCGGTCGAGCGCAACTACACCGGCGAGGTCGCCGAGCGCTGGCGCTACAAAGACGGAAGTGGCGAGATCGGCGTCATCGCGTCGGTCACACAGGCGTTCTGCGCCGACTGCACGCGCGCGCGTCTATCGGCGGACGGATCGCTGTTCACCTGCCTCTTCGCGACCCAGGGCCATGACCTTCGCGCGCTCGTCAGGAGCGACGCGACCGACATACAGATCGCCGACTCCATCGCCGCGATCTGGACCGCGCGCGATGACCGTTACTCCGAGCTGCGCTCCGAGGAGACCGTGGGGCTCAAGAAGATCGAGATGAGCTTCATCGGAGGCTAGGCCTCCGTTGGCACCCGCAGCGCGTCCTCGAGCTCTTCCGCCAGGCGCTCCGCGGCCGCGGTGTTGATGCGGAGCCGCTCCAGGCTCTGCGCGACGGTCTCCTGGATGTCCGGGGTGCGCTTCTCTTCGAGGAACGCCGCCGCCTCCTCCGCGAGACCGCGCTGTGTCAGCTGGCTCACCGCCGTGACGTAGCCCTGCTTCAGCAGCGGGGCCAGGTCCGTTCCTGCGATGTCGCTGTCCCAGTGCTTCTTCACGGCGGTCCACGCGGCGAGACGCGTGCTGCGCGACTGCATCATCGGGATGAGCATCAGACCGCGGTCCTGCGCGCGGATGAGCGGCGAGAAGATCGCCTCGGCGGTGCGCTCCGCGAGCTCCGGAGCCTCGAAGGAGATCAGCCCCTGGCGGAAGCGCGCTTCCTCCTGCGCGTCAGCGGCCTGCGCCTGCTGCATGCGCGCGACGTAACGGTCCCACAGGGCGTTGTCGCCGACCGTCGCCGCCACCGCGACCACCGTCCCGGCAACGTCGGGGTTCAGACGCTCGCGGCCCTCGAGGTGATCGCGCACGCGGCGCTGCGCTTCGTCACGGACGTCGCCGGCGCGTGCGTGGAAGCCGAGCATGCCGATGGCCCGCGTGCGCTTCTCGCGCACGTCGGTGTCGTCGCCGTCGCGGGC
>JANMSU010000155.1:0-8203 GCA_031389835.1 Chloroflexota bacterium | reverse complement strand
GGAGCAGGACGTTGAACACACCGTGTCTCGGCTGGTCGGAGCGCCTCCCGGGTACATCGGCTATGACGAAGGTGGCCAGCTCACAGAAGCGGTCCGCCGCCGTCCCTACGCGGTGCTCCTGCTCGACGAGATCGAAAAGGCCCATCCCGATGTGTTCAACGTCCTGCTCCAGGTCCTCGACGACGGCCGCCTCACCGACGGGCACGGGCGCACGGTCAGCTTCAAGAACACCGTGATCATCATGACCAGCAACGTCGGATCGACTTTCATCACGGAGCTTGCGGAGCAACCAGAGCTCATGCGCAAACGGGTCATGGATGCGCTGCGCGGACAGTTCCGACCGGAGTTCCTGAACCGCGTCGACGAGATCGTCATCTTCAAGAACCTCGTGACCGAGCAGCTGATGGAGATCGTCGAAAAGGAGACCGCCGTCCTCGCGAAGCGCCTCGCGGAGCGGAAGATCACGATCGAGCTCACGCCGAACGCTAAGGCGCTCATCGCGCAGGAAGGTTTCGACCCGGCGTACGGAGCGCGACCGCTGAAGCGGACCATCCAGAAGCGGATCCTCGATCCGCTCGCGCAGAAGATGCTCTCCGGCGAGTACCGCGAGGGCGACACCGTCGTGGTGGACGCGCAGAACGGTGAGATCGTGTTCTGGTCGGAGCAGTACGCGGCGGAGGTCGCACAGCAGAACGAGAAGAAGCCGGTCGGCGCGGGGCGGCAGAACTAGCACCGTTCGCAGCGAGGGCCCGTTTAGCCTAGGAGGATGAGGGCCTTCGCCGTGCTCTTCGCGATCCTGTTCGTCGCATGCGACGCCGCACCTGGTCGTGCCACCGCGCCCAGCCCGTCGCCGACCGCCGCGCCGTCCGTGGCGCCCGCGACGCCGACGGCGTCGGTCACTCCGACCGTTACACCAACCCCGACGCCCACGCCGAGTCCATCGCCCAAGCCGATCGCGGAGATGCTCGCTCAGATCGATCCCGCGAAGCTAGACGACCATCTGCGCGCGCTCACTTCATTCTCGTCACGCCACCCGCTCCATCCCGGTCACGCGAAAGCAGTTGCGTACCTGATGCAGCAGCTCTCCGCGATCCCCGGCGTGGTCGTTCAGGACATCCCGACGGCCTACAACGGCATCCGCCTCGACAACATCCTCGCGACGATCAACCCGCTCGCGGGCAGCGGCGCCGAGGGCTTTCTCGGCGGCGCGGGGATGATCGCTGCCCACTTCGACTCGACGGCGAATCGCACTCCCGGGTGGCGTCCCGCGATCGATCCGGCGCCGGGCGCCGACGACAACGCGACCGGGACCGCCGCGCTCCTTGAGTTCGCGCGGATCCTGGCCGCGGATCGCGCGTCGCTGCGGATGCCGATCGTGCTCGCGTTCTTCGACGGCGAGGAGTACTTCTTCAAGGGCAGCCTCGCGTACCTGCAATCGCTGCCCGCGCCGAATCCGTACCGTTGGGTGATCAACATCGACATGGTCGGATTCAACCCGCTGGCCGACCGGCTCGACCTCGTCTACTACACGACGAAGTCCGCCCCGCTGCGCGACCGTGTGAGGGAAGCCAATCAGCGCTATCAGATCGGAATCTCGCCGCTGGTGGAGCAGCTCGCGACCAGCGATGCGTTCATCCTCGACGCCGCCCCGTTCGGTCTGATCGGCGGCATCCCCTCCGTCGCGCTCGTGCAGCGTTACGGCGAGATCGACTCGACCTTCCCCGGTAACTTCAGTTTCCATACGGTGAACGACACGCCGGACAAGATCACCAACAAGAGGCTCTGGCTCAAGGCGGCGAAGCTCACGCTCGCGACCGCGCTCGAGCTCGCGCGCGCGGGGGCGCAGCTCTGACGCGACGCATCAGCTCCCGCGCGCAGCTCCTGATCTTCGGGGGGCTCGTGCTGGTCTTCGTGGTCGCTTTCCTCTACCTGCGTCCACCGGAGGGCGCGCTCACGGACGCCGAGTACGTCGCGATGGCGAAGGCCACGCCGCAGGGTGAGCTGTTCTTCAAGAAGTACGACGCGCCGTGCCAGGTCGTACGCGTGTGGACCGTGCAGGTGAACTGCGACTACGTGCCCGCCGGCTTCACCGCGACCGAGCGGTTCCGCGTGCATATCGACCCGCGCACGAACAAGATCATCGATGTCGAGGTGCGCTTCACGCCATGAGGCTCTCGGCCGAATAGATACGACCCAGGAATCTGCTCGGGACGCTCGCGAGCTTGCGCGTGCCGCTGAACCCACTCGCGTCCGCGAGCGCGCGCCAGGTTTCGAACGACATGGGGTGGGGGACCCAGTGATTGCCGTTGTCGGCGTCGTACTCGACGAGTAACAGCCGACCCGACGCCTTGAGCATGCGATGCACGAGCGCCAGCACCGGCGTTTTGTCGCGGACGAAGTGGAGCGAGTTCGCCATGACGACGCCGTCGAGCGACGGAAGGTCGATCGGTTTCGTGAAGTCCGCGCTGAGCGTGCGAACCACCGCGCTGTCTGGGCGGAGGGCGTGCTCGAGCTGGCGCAGCGCGCCGCGGTCCTTGTCTACCGCGATCACCTCGCCGCCGGGGCCGACGAGCTCGGCGAGAGCGAGCGTGAACGAGCCGCTCCCGGCGCCGAGGTCGGCCCACGTTCCGCCGGCCGTTACGCCTTCGCGCAAGAGTTGAACGTGGTCCGCGTGATCCATCAGCGCTGGCGGCCGAGGTCCGCTTCTGCCCAGCCGTCCGTGGAGACCACCAGGGTCACCGGGCCGTCGACCTCGAGCAGGACCCGCATGTCGGCGCCGAATCGGCCCGTCGCCACGACGGCGTCAGCGCCGCGGAGCACGCCGCAGAACGCGTCGAAGAGCCGGCGACCGAGCTCTGGTGGTGCTGCCGCGGTGAAATCCGGCCTTCGCCCGTGCCGAACGTCCCCGTAGAGCGTGAACTGGGGGATCACGAGCACGCTTCCGCCCGCGTCTTTCAGGGTCTGATCCAAACGGCCGCGTCCGTCGTCGAATATCCGCAGCGCGAGGACCTTCGCCGCGACGCGCTCGCCGTCCTCGGGACGATCGTCGGAAGCGACGCCGAGCAGCACGGCGAGACCAGGGCCGATGGTCGCGATCGTCTCCTCCGCTACGTGCACGGAGGCGGAGCGCACTCGCTGGACGACCGCGCGCACCGCCCTTGTCCGGTCTTAGTCCAGCATCCAGGGGTTGTCCCCGCGAACGACGGATTCGACCTCGCTCGCGGAGAGGTGCCCGGGCGCGAACACCGTCATGCTCTTTTCGAGAGGCAGACGCGTGATGAAGGTGACTTTGCCGAAGCGGTAGCCGTGCTGGAACAGGAAGGGGTTGCCGTCGATCTCGATGCGCTGGCGGCGATCCGTGGATGTGGCGGGCACGCGGCCAGTATGGCCGGGAATTACTCCTGGATGCTTGGCAGCCCCGGGTCGTATGGCACGGAGTCGACGCCGTAGTCCCCGTCGCTCGCGGCCGCGACGTTCGCGGTAAGCGCTACGACCATGATGGCCAATGCGACCGCGTGCACGAGTCGTTTGCGAAGTGGTGTCACCTTTGCCCTCCCCTTCGTTCCCTCCCCCGTTCGGCGGATGTTCCCGCCGAAAGGGGTTGGCTATCGTCTGGCGAGTCTACGAACGCTGAACACGACGAGGCAAGGCGAAACCCGATGCCTGTCTGTCAGTTCCGTGACATTGGAGCGATGTGACGACCACCGATACGCTTGCGAAACCGAACGGTCCGAACGGCACGAATGGACTCGGGTCCCGCGTGCGCGAAGCCAGGCGCGAGCGTGGCATGAGCCAGGCTCAGCTGGCGGGCGAGGAGCTCACCAAGGGCTTCATCAGCCAAGTCGAATCAGGTCTGGTCCGTCCATCCGTTCGCTCCCTCCAGATCCTCGCAGCACGGCTTGGCAAGAGCCTCGATTACTTCCTCGGTGACGAGCCGCTCGCGACCTCCAAACGCCTTGTTTTCCACCGTCTGGCCGCTGAGGCCGCCGTGGAACGGCGCGATTGGGCCGCCGCACGCGACGAAGTGACGCAGGCGCTGGCCTCCAAGCCCGAAAAGCGCGAGCGCGCGACGCTCCTGCGCTTCCTGGCGCAGGCGGAGATGAACACCGGCAACCGTGAGGTCGCCTTCGACCGGATCGGCGAGGCCCTCACACTCATCGACGCAGCGAGCGACGCCGCCGAGATCGCACAACTTCTCCACTTGCGCGGCATCGCGTACGGTCAGATCGGTCAGTACGTGGCCGCTGCGGAGGCGCTCGAGGCCGCACGCGACGCGATGGAACGTCACGAGGTCAGCGACCCGCGCCTTCGGGCACGCATCCTCGTCGCGCTCGGCACGGCGTATCGCCGCCTCAATCGGACAACGAAGGCGATGCAAACGTACGGCTCCGCGCTCGACCTCGCGAGTGGGATCGACGAGCTGCGCCTCGCGGCGCAGGGCTACATGGGCGTGGCGGTGTCGCTGTACGACGCCGGCGAGCTCGACGGGGCGATCGGCAACTATCGCCGCGCGCTCGATCTCTTCACCCGTGTCGAGGACACGACCTTCCAGCTCCAGGTGCTTCACTCGCTGTCGTCGATCCACTTCGAGATGGGAAGGAACGACGAAGCGCGACAGCTGGCCGAGCGCGGAGCGGCGACGGCGCGCATGGTGCACGACGAAGGCATGGTGGTCGTCGCGGAGCTCGTGCTCGCGCGTATCGCACTCGTGAATGGGGACGCCGAACAGGCACTCAATATCGCCCGGCACGCGGAGAAGATCCTCACCGATCAGCCGGTGCAGCGCGCCGACGCGCTGCGTGTGATCGGCGCGGCCCAGGACGCACTGAAGAGCTACACCGCCAGCGATCGCGCCTACCGCAAATGCATCGAGCTGCTCGTCGAGGTGGGTGACCACCCGAACCTCTCGACGTTCGCGGCCGAGTACGCGACCAAGCTGCGCGCGCGTGGCGAGACCGATCAGGCGTTCCGCTATCTCGAGCTCGCGCGCACGCCGGTGACGAACCGCACCACCTAGCGCGACCGGCTGGCGCGTTCGGTACCATCGCCTCGTGCCCCGCGATGCCGTCACGTATGACAACGAAGGCGTCGCCGCGGTCCTTGACGAGATCGGCGATCTCCTCGAGCTGAAGGGCGAGAACGTCTTTCGCGCAGTCACCTACCGAGCGGTGGCACGCGCGATCCGCGACCTGCGCGAACCGATCGCCACGCTCGTCGAGCAGGATCGTCTGGCCGAGATCCCCAAGGTCGGCCCGTCGGTGAAGGACGCGATCGTGCAACTTGTGAGCACCGGCACGTCGCAACGTCACCAGGAGCTCAAAGCCGCGGTCCCCGCCGGCCTCATCACTCTGCTGAGCGTGCCGGGCGTCGGCCCGGCGACCGCTCGGATCATCTACGAGAACCTGAAGATCACGACGGTCGACGAGCTGGAGGAGGCGGCGAAGGCCCACCGCCTGCGCGAGCTACCGAAGATCCAGGCCAAGACCGAGGAGAACATCCTCAAGTCGATCGCGTCGCTGAAACAGCGCACGGGCCGGAACCTCGTCCATCATGCGCGCGCCGCGGCGACGTCGATGGTCGATTGGCTGCGGCAGGAAACAGGCATCGAGGCGATCTCGATCGCGGGAAGCCTGCGCCGCTACCGAGAAACGATCGGCGACGTGGATCTCTTGATCGCGTCCGCCGACGCCGCACCGGTCATGGACGCACTCGTCCGGGCACCGTCGGTCGAGCGCGTCCTGGCGCACGGGGAGACGAAGACCTCGGTCATCGTCACGCGCGGGCTGCAGATCGACCTTCGGGTCGTGCCGCCCGAATCATGGGGCGCCGCGCTCCTGTATTTCACGGGGTCGAAGGAGCACAACGTCCGGCTGCGTGGCTACGCGCTGAAGAAGAAGCTGCTGCTGAACGAATACGGTCTCTATCGAGTGGGCGCCGAGGCGCGCGGCCAGGAGATCGCGTCCCGGACCGAAGAGGAGATCTACGCGGCGCTCGGGATGGACCTCATCCCTCCCGAGTTGCGTGAGGATCACGGCGAGGTCGATGCCGCGCTCGCGCACGCGCTTCCGGCACTCGTCTCGGTCGGCGACATGCGCGGCGATCTCCACACCCACACGAACTGGACGGACGGCCACGACACGCTGGCGGCGATGGCTCGTCGCGCGCGCGACATGGGCTACGCGTACTACGCAGTCACCGACCACTCGCCCGGTCTGGGGCTGGTGAACGGTCTCGGCCCCGAGCGCATCACCGCTCGTATCGAGGAGGCGCGGCGGCTCAGCGAGGAGCTTGCCCCTTTCCGCATCCTGGTCGGCACCGAGGTCGACATCCGCGCGAACGGCACGCTCGACTACCCCGATGACATGCTGGCGCGCTTCGACATCGTGAGCGCATCGGTGCACTCCGCGTTCGGCCAGACGCGCGAGGTCATGACCGAGCGGGTGCTGACCGCGATGCGGCATCCGCTCGTCACCCAGATCTCGCATCCGACGGGCCGACTCCTGGAGCGGCGGGACCCGCATGCGCTCGATCTGCAGGCGCTGATAGACACGGCCGTGGAGACGGACACCTGGATCGAGATCAACGGCGGACCGGAACGGCTCGATCTGCCTGACATCTGGGTCCGGAAAGCGCTCGACAAAGGAGTCACGCTCGTCGCCAACTCGGACGCGCACTCGACCGAAGAGCTCGACTGGATGGAGTTCGCGGTCTCGACCGCGCGCCGTGGCTGGGCGCCCGGCGCGGCAATCGCGAACACCTCTGGGCTCGACGAGATGCTCGCGAGGCGCAAGCGCCGCAAATGACGCGAGCGCGTTTCGTCGTGCGGGGAGTCGTCCAAGGCGTGAACTTCCGCGCTCAAGCGGTGCGAGAGGCCAAGGCTCGCGGGCTGACGGGCTGCGTCTGGAACAGGGCCGACGATGCCGTCGAGATCATCGCTGAGGGCAACGTAGCCTCTCTTGTCGCGCTCGAAGCCTGGCTTGCACGTGGACCGCGCCTCGCCCAGGTCGAGACCGTCGAACGGACCGATCTGGTGGACGAGAAACGCTACGGCGACTTCTCCATCGCCTACGCCGCGCCCGAATGAGCTAGCGGCGCCGCCTCTTCTTGCGCTTCTCCGCCTGCGGGAAGTAACGCTGCCGGCGCTGTTCAAGCTCCCAGGCGGCCTCCTGCGGCGGTAGCACGTACAGATAAATGAACCCAAGTGCTGCGATGTTGGCCGCGATGGTGACGCCGATGACCCAGAACGGCAGCTTCGCGATGATCCAGACGAGGAGCACGATGAGGAACACGACGTTCGTCCAGAACGCCCACTGCTTCAGGGCGTTCTCGGCCGGCGGCGTCGCCCCGCGGCGCCGCCAGTTGTACCAAACGATGTTCGCCACGAGCGACAGACCCACCGCGTACACGGCAGGCCAATAGAACCGCGACTCGGTGTTGAAGGGCTGGAAAAAACGGTCAATGAAGTGACCGAGGTCGAACGGCACGGTCCGGCTATGCTAGCGACCGCCAGCGCGATTGACAGGGAGACACCGTGCGAGCACTCCTCTCAGCTTCTGATACGACCGGTCTTGTCGCGTTCGCGCGCGGCCTGCGCGAGCTTGGCTGGGATCTGATCGCGACTGATGGCACGCGCGCGGCGCTCGCCGCGGAAGGCGTGGACTCGAAGGCCGTCGAAGAGCAGACCGGGTCTCCCGTTCTGCTCGGCGGGCGCGTGAAGACGCTGCATCCGCGCATCCACGCCGCGCTCCTCGCTCGCCGCGACGACGAGTCGCACCGGGCGGAGCTCGCGCGCGAGGGCATCGAGCCGATCGACCTCGTCGCGGTGAATCTGTATCCCTACGCGAGGGCCGCGGCTGCTGGCAAGAGGGGAATCGAGCTGCAGGAGCAGATCGACATCGGCGGCGCGACCCTGCTGCGCGCCGCGGCGAAGAACTATCAAGACGTCGTGGTCGTGGCACGACCCGACCGCTACACCGCTGTGCTCGACGAGCTGAAGGGACGGGGCAACGTGTCGCTCGAGACGCGCCGTCTCCTCGCAGCCGAGGCGTTCTCGCACACCGCTGCGTACGACGCGACGATCGCGTCGCGCTTCGTCGGCGAGGCCGGCATCCAGTTCCCCGACGACATGACGCTCTCGCTCCGCAAGGTGCGCGACCTGCGCTACGGCGAGAACCCGCATCAGCAAGCCGCGTTCTACGCGATC
>JANMSU010000293.1:0-15458 GCA_031389835.1 Chloroflexota bacterium | reverse complement strand
GTGGTCTCGACATCACCGGGGTGATCACCCACCGCTTTCCGGCCAAGGAATTCGCGCAAGCGTTCGAAGTCGTCCGCTCGGGACAGTGCGGCAAGGTCGTGTTGGACTGGACCGCTTGAGGGTTCCCTAACATCGCCGCGATGCCACGACTCGTGCTCCACGACGCCGCGCTCGCCGACGGCACCTCTGGCTCGCTGCGGACCGGCGTGAGCCTCGCGATCGACGGTGGACAGATCGCGTGGATCCGGCCCAACGATGAGGCGGACACGACCGGCGCGGAGGTGGTCGACGCCGGCGGCGCCACGATCGTTCCGGCGATGGTCGACTGCCACAGCCACCTGACGATGCAGGGCGGCAGCCACTGGATCGCGCGCGGCGACGACCCCGCTCCCGTGCTCCAACAGGTCGCGCGCGACAACGCGAGGCGTCTCGCGCATGCCGGCATCCTGTGGGCGCGCGACGTGGGCGCGCCGATGAGCGATGGCATGCCGCTCTCGATCGGCATCCGCGACGAGCTGAAAGGGAAGCCCGGCGCGCCTTACATCCGTGTCGCGGGCACCTGGATCGGAAAGACTGGCTACCCCGCGATGTGGGTCACCGTCGATGGCCCGCAGCTGAAGGACGCGGCGCTCGCACAGCTCGACCTCGGCACCGACCTCGTCAAGCTCTACATGGACGCTCCCGGCGGCGTGAAGGACTCGCCCTTCGATGTCGACGACGTTCGTCAGATGGTCGCAGCGGTTCACGCTCGCGGCGCGCGGGTGGCGGCGCACTCCGGTTACCTCGCCGGGGCACGGGTCGCCGCCGAAGCCGGCGTCGATTCGATCGAGCACGGCATGGAGCTCGACGATGACACGTGCCGCGCCATGAAGCGCAACGGCGTCACACTCGTTTCGACCCTTTCGGTGTTCGCGTCATGGGAGACGTTCGCCCGCACGACTGCGATCGACCGCTTCGCAGCGCCCGAGGGGCGCGAGCGCATCGCGAAGCGCAAGGAAGGCGCGTACGCATCGGTCGCAGCAGCGAAGCGCGCCGGCGTCGTCATCGCGACCGGCTCCGACTTCGGCGGTGGCTCGGTGCGCGCCGGCCACCTCGCGTGGGAAGTCGAGCTCCTCGTCGCCGCCGGGCTCGAGCCATACGAGGCGCTCGCCGCGGCCACGCGCAACGGCGGCGCGCTGTATGGAGTCGAGCACGCCGGCCACCTCGATGAGGGGCAGCCCGCGGACCTCGTGCTGGTGCACGGTGATCCGCTCTCCGACCCGCGCGCGCTGTGGCGCGTGTGGGCGGTGTACCAGCGGGGTGCGAGGGTCGCCTGATGCAGGAACGTCAGGCCGTCGAGCAGCACTTGATCGCGAAGACCGGCGCCGCAACAAGGGTCGGCGTCGTCTTCGTCCACGGCATCGGCCAGCAGTCCGAGAGCTACACGGTCCGCGAGTTCGGGGGTCCGATCCTCCACTGGCTGCAGGAATGGCACAAGCGGCGCGACCAGAACCTGTGCGTGTCGTCGTCGGACCTCACCTACGGCGAGCTCGCGCAGCGTCCCGCGCGCTTCAAGATCGATCTCGACAAGGATGGGGAGCATCCGGCCCAGACCTGGTTCTTCGCGGAAGCGTGGTGGGCCGCACGACTGAGCGCCCCGAACCTCGACGAGATGACGTGGTGGGGCCTGAAGTCAGCGGTCGTGCGATCGCTGCGTTTGGCGGAGGTCGTCGTCGACTCGTTCCGCAAGCTGCCCCAGTCCCCGAAGGCGATCATCGAGGTGGTCTCGTCGCTCCTTCTTTTCCTCGGCTACGTCGCGGCCGCGATCCTCTCGATCCCGCTCATCCTCGGCCTTTACGTGCTCGCGCAGATCCCGGGACCGGTCGAGCGCGCGGTCATGGGTCTGCGGAATTTCGTTCAGGACCAGATCGGCGATTTCTATACCTTCATGTGGGACGACATCCAGGCGGTGCACGTCCGTGGCAGCGTCGCTGCGGCGATCCGCTTTCTCATAGATAAGGGCGGGTGCGAGCGGATCGCCGTGATCGCGCACTCGCAGGGCACCGTCGTCGCGTACGACGCGCTCTGCTCGGATGCGGTGCCACCCGCCGATCTCGCGCGAGTGAAGACGTTCGTGACGTTCGGGTCAGCCCTCAACAACGCTTGGGACAAACGCCTCGTGCCCGCGCGAACGTGCCGCCTGCGCGACCCGCTGCCAAAGGGCATCCGCTGGATCAATGTCTGGTCCTCGTACGACCCTGTGACGGGCGGAGCGATCAATGTGCCGAAGCCACGCGTTGACGAGAAGCCGATCCGGCCGCCGGACGAAGAGCTCGAGGTCACGAATGGGATGAACGTCGTCCTCGACCACGGCGGCTACTTCACGAACCGCGAGGAGTTCTTGTCGCGTCTTGCGCAGGAGCTCGAGTCGCCGGGTGATCGGCGGGGCTCGCGCTTCTTCCCTGCCGACGGCGAGAAGAGCTGGAGCGACCGGCGACGCGACCGCGTGCTCACGCTCGTCACCTGGCGCGTCGTTGCGATGCTCTCCTTCGGCGTTGGCGTCATCGCGCGGATCCTCGCCTCCGATCGCCTGCGTGCCGACGGCGAGGCCGTGTGGGCCTGGTTGATGACCCTCCCGCTCGTGGGTGGCGTTGTGACTTTCATCGATCAGCACGCCATGTGGCTGGTGTGGGGCGAGCGACTGGGAGCCAGGGCCCTCGGGATCGGCTTCTGGCTGGTCGTTCTCGGTGTGGCGTACGTCGGCATCAGCTGGCTCGCGTTCGTTCCGTGGCACGACAACGCCGGACAGCGTTCGGCCGGCCTGGGCAGACCACCCGCGACTCAGCGGAGCATCATCGTGGCCGCTTCGATCGCCATGTTCTTCGCGATCCTGGTCGGCACGCTGGTCATGATCCAGGCGCCGGCTCTCAGGCGACCGTGATGGAGGTGTGTGCGTGGCCCGGGTCGCGCACGGTCATCCTCAAGGGAACTCACGCGGCCGCATCGCGTTCTTCGAAGGCCCGCCCGGTCGCGCCGGCTAGGGCGCCGCGAGCCGGCAGCGCTCTGTGATCCACGCCAGGGCGTCAGCGTTCGCAGTCGCATCCAGCGTGTGTCCCGCGTCGTACATCATCGCCGTCTTCCTGCCGCCGATGCGCTCGTGCAGGCGACCAGCACGAGCGTGACGCATAGGGCAAGGCGACGCCGGACCACGTCGTCTCGTACGACGCGGTCCGGCGGAAGGTTCAACTAGCGGACTTGGATGTTCCCGGCGGTCACGAGCCACGTGCGCGCGTCGTCGGCGGGCCATGGACGCGCGGCGCAGTACGCGGCCGAGGTCTCGAAGAGTGGCGTAAAGCCGAACACCGTCGAGCGATCCGGCGCATCCTGGCCCTGGCCGTTGTCGACCACGCGGAACCAGACCTCTTCGCCGACCAGCCGCGCGGCGGGGTTGTCGGACTCGACCTTGGTGACCACGCCGCCGATCCAGGCACGGCTGGTCGCCGTGTCCACGGAAAGGCACGTCACGGTCCCCCAGTAGCTCGTCTGCAGACCGTTCAGCGTGTAACTCTGATGGAAGGATCCCTGTGCGCTGCCGTCCGCTTTGGCGACGGCGCTGAAGCCGAACTGCACGTCCAGGAAGCCCGAGAACAGGAAGTGGCCGCCTCCCGTGGCCGCGCGGTCCACAGCCTCGGAGGCCGCGACGCTCCCGGTGAGTATCCCGATGCTCGCGAGGATGGTGACCGCCACGCTCAATCTCCGCGATGGTCTCTTCATGAATGTCCTCCCCATTCGTTCGTTCAGGAGAGGCTGTGCCGCCGGAGGACCGCGGTCTTGTATCGCACGTCGACAACTTGAACGAAACGCCGGTTCCGTGGCTAATGTCGGAAGATGGACGTTCCGGTCGCGTGGGGGAGCCAGAGCGCGAGCACGCTCGACGTCGGTGCGCTCCGCTTCATGGACCTGCGATTCCCATCCGCACTCGTGCTGCCGCCGCATGCACACGATCGGCCGACACTGGCCGTCGTCATGAAGGGCAGCTTCGAAACGAAGCTCGCCGCCGCCGTCGAAGTCTGCGGCCGATCGAGCCTGCGCATCGAACCCGCGGGCTCCCAGCACACCAACCGCTTCGGCTCGCTCGGTGCGCACATCGTCGTCGTGCAGCCGGATCCCACGTCACCGCTGCTCGCGCCGGCCGCTGAGGCGTTCGATCGCGCCGAGCACCGACGTGACGAACGCGCCGGCCTCATCGGTCGCGCGATCGCGAGCGAGTTCCGTCACCGGGACGCCGTATCGCCACTCGCGCTGCAGAGCCTGGGGCTCGAGCTCGTCGCCGCGGTCGCCCGCTCATCGCGTCCGACGCGCGGCGCCCCGCCGTGGGTCGCGCAGGCGACGGACCTGATCCACGACCGTTTCCTCGAAGCTCTTCGCATCGAGACCATCGCCGACGGCGTGGGCGTCCGGCCGAGCGAGCTCGTGCGAGCGTTCCGCGCGCTCCACGGAGTCCCGGTCGGCACTTACGCCCGCAGACTCCGACTCGAGTGGGTCGCTCGCCGACTCGCGGAGTCGGATGAGTCCATCGCCTCGCTCGCGATCGAGGCCGGCTTCGCGGATCAGCCGCATCTCACGCGCGCCTTCCGCGCCTTCACCGGTCTCACCCCCGCCCGCTATCGCCGCGTTAGAAGTTCCTAGCACCTCGCCCGGACCCTCGCCCTGACTTCGGATAGTTTTTCTGCGTGTTCGCGGGGCGGCGCTTATGGCTGTCTGTCGATGCCCGCTCCGAGGGCCGGATCGTGCTCGCGGTCGCCCTCCTGGCCGGGATCCTGTTCGGAGCGCTGGCGCTGGTGCGCCACTGGACGTTCCACTCCACGGCTTCGGACCTCGCCGTCTTCGACCAGGTGCTGTGGAACACGATCAACGGACGTTTCATGGAGTCCACGCTCAGCCTCGCGCGCTGTGATCCGCACTCGTTCTTCGGTGACCACTTCTCGCCCGCCTTGCTGCTGATCCTGCCCGTGTACGTGCTATTCCCGCGCCCCGAGACGCTCATCGCCGTACAGACCATCGCCCTCGCGCTCGGCCTCTGGCCCGTGTATCTGCTCGCCCGCCACTATCTTGCGAGCACCGGCCAGCGGCTCTTATGGGTCGCCGCATACGTCCTGAGCGCACCGCTCTCGTTCGTCGCCCTCTACGACTTTCACGAGATAACGCTCGCGGTCGCGCCACTGGGATTCGCGATGTATTTCCTCGCGACCCGGCGCATGCTTCCGATGATCCTCAGTCTCCTCGTCGCGCTGCTCGCGAAGGAGGAGGTCGCGGTGATCGGCGTCGGATTTGGCGTCGCGCTCGCGCTTCAAAGGCGGTGGTGGCCTAGCGCGATCGTGATCATCGGCAGCGTCGTCGCGTTCGTTGTGACGCTGAAAGTGATCATCCCTGCCTTCGCCGCCGGCGCTCCGTACCAGTATCTCGGCCGCTACGTCAGTCTCGGCAAGGACGAGGCCGAGATCGCGCGAACACTGTTGCTCGATCCACTGCGCGCCCTCTCGGCGCTTGGAAAGGGCGAGGTCGGCTCGAAAGTGGTGTTCGTCTTGAGCCTCTTCGGGCCGGGGCTCGGCCTTGCGATCCGATCGAAATGGGCGCTCGTGACCTCCCTACCAACACTCGGGTACCTGATGCTGTCGGACTACGGGGGCTTTCACACGCTCCACAACCAGTACGGCGCGCCGCTCATCCCGCTTGCGTTCGGCGCGTCGATCATCGGGTTCGCGGGTCTCACCGATCGCTGGCGTCGCCGCCTGTCCTACGGAATCGTGGTCAGCACCGTCTTCTTCGCCGTTACGTTCGGCGGTCTGCCGTGGTCGATCAATTTCGCGGACGCATTCCTGCGCGGCGAGCCGGATCGTGCGCCGTCGGGCCAGCCGATCCTGGCGCGCGAGCCCCGTTACGAGCCCTTCCTTGCGGCGGTGCGGGCGATCCCACCGGACGCGGCAGTATCGTCACGCGACTTCTTCACGACGCAGATCCCACAGCGGCGCTTCAATTACAACCTCGTGGGTCTCGACCCATGCGACGCCCAGTACGTCATCCTCGACTACGCCGCTCCGAGCGTGAATCGCGATGTCGCAAAGCACGCCGCCGAAGTCGAGGCGGTGAAGGAACTTGGTTTCGAAGAGATCGCCGGCGGTGAGGGTCTGTCGCTGCTCCGCCGGCGGTGATCAGCCGGCGCTGACGGCGTCGAACGCGACGCCGCCCTTACACAGTGGGCACTCCGTCGGGTGCCACATCTCGAGTGGGATCGTTTCGATCGACTCGAGCGCGAGACCTCGCTCGACCGCGAACTGAGCCGCCTCGTCGCCGAACACGATGAGCGCGCCGAGAGCGACAGGCCGCGCCCCGCACGCGATCAGATCCGCGTACGTACCGCGCACCGCGGAGCCCGCGCTGATCGCGTCGTCGACGATGGCGACTGATCTTCCGCGCGCTCGTTCCCGCTGCGCCTCAGGGACCTCGTACTTCACCGTGAACAGGCCGATCGCGCCGGGCGTCTCGGATCGCTCCGTCTCGAAGCATTCGACGTGCAGCGTGGCTGCGAGTAGTCGCGCCAGCTTCGCTCCGCCGGTCATCGGCCCGCACACGGCATCCAGACCGTGCGCCTTTAGGCGCCGCCCCAGGGCCGCAATGTATGGACGAAGCTCGTCGGGATGGTCAAAGAGTGAGGCGAGCTCGAACCACGACGCGGAGTGGTAGCCGGACTCCATCTTGAAGTGGCCGTGCCGTGCCGGGACCAGTGCCGTGACCCGATTCGCCACCGCGGCAGCATGCGCTTCGTCGGTTGATCGCGTCCTGCCACCGCACCACGGTCCGTTTCGAACAGCATCTCGCGTATGGAGCGCATCCTCGAGCTACTTCCGTGGCTGGCGATGTCACTCGGCGTGGGCGTTGTCGCGCTGATCGTCGCCACATTCATGCATGAGCTTGCGCACGCGGTAGCGGGCTATGCGGCGGGGCTCCGCGTCGCGCGCGTTCAGCTCGGGCCCATCGAGATCCGCGATTACGGTCGGCCGCATGTGCGGCTTGTGCGGTCGCTGCAGGCGGGAGTGGTCCTCGTCCCTTTCGATCACACCGCCGCGCTCGGACCGCTGCGATGGGGCTTGATCGTGAGCACGGCCGCTGGTCCACTCATCGGACTCGCGTCCGGTGCCGTGATCCTCGCGCTCGATGGTGGCCTGCGCTTTGACGATCTGTTGTCAGTGCCCCAGGCGGTCGGGCAGATGTCGCTGATCCTCGGCGTCCTCAACCTGCTTCCGCTCCGCAGCGGTGAGCAGCTGGCGGATGGGAGGCGGATGTTCTCGCTGCTCCTGCGCAACCGCGAATCAGGGCAGATCCTGGCGGCGACTCTGATGCTCGTCGAGGCGCTTTCGGGCCGTCGGCCGCGCGACTGGGATCCGGCACTGCTCGCCATCATGGAGCGCTCACCGCATGAGGTCTTCGCTCGTCTTTGCTTGTACGAAGCGGCGATCGACCGCGGTGAGGTCGAAGCCGCCGGTCAGCACCTCGACGCGGCCGTGGCCCTGCGCCGCGAGAAGTGGACCGCGGACGACGCGATCCTTTTCACCGAGGCGGCGTACTACGCGGCTCGTCACCGCGGCGACGCGCGCGCGGCACGCGCGTTGCTCGGCCTCGCCGATGGTGGGGACGTCGTGGACTACCTGCGCGCAAGAGCCGAGGCCGCCGTTCTGTGCGCCGAGGGACGCGGGCTCGAAGGCCGCCAGCGCGCGGTCGCCGGTCTCGCCGCCCTGGAGCGCGCGCGGCAAAAAGACGCGGACCCTTGTCGCGAGCAGCTTGAGGACCTCGCGCGCGGTGCGGGCGCCCTGCCGCGTCCACTGCTGATCCGGCCCCGGTAACAGCGGCGCTCGCGCGCGGCTAGCGGCTACGATCGCGCGATCACGTCGAGGCAGCGGCTCCTCACCCTCGCCGCATATGTCACGGTCGCGCTGTGCTGGAGTGGGAGCTGGACCGCCGGCAAGCTCGGGGTCGAGGCGGTACCGCCCCTTGAGCTCTCGGCGATCCGCTTCGCGCTCGCCGGCATCGTGATGCTCGCCATCGCCCGGGTCACTGGCGCCCCGCTGGGGCTGCAGAAGCTCCCGCTCGTGATCCTCGCCGCGGCATTCGGGATCTTCGGCTACAACGCTCTGGTCTTCGTCGCGCTGACGATCACGCCGGCATCGGATGGAGCGCTCATCGTGCCAACGATCAATCCCGTCCTCACGGTGCTTTTCGCATCGTTCCTCGGCGAGCGTCTCACCGCGAACAAGCTCGTCGGCGTCGCGATCGCGACGGTTGGTGCCGCGGTCGTGATCGCCGCTGCGACCGGTCTGACGTTCACGGGCGAGCGACTCGTCGGTGATCTCCTCTTGCTCGGCGGCGCCGCGTGCTGGAGCGTGTACGCGATCCTCGGCTCGATCACCACGCGGCACGGCTCGCCGCTGGGGGTGACGGCGGTCGCTTGTCTCGCGGGCGCGGCGATGCTCTTTCCCCTGGGCTTCCTCGAACACGGCTACGCCGACGTGCCGTCGTGGCCGCTGTTCGCTTGGCTGAACATCGCGTACCTCGTCGTGTTCGCGACGATCATCGGTTTCGTGCTCTTTTACTGGGCGGTGCGCCGCTTCGGCGCGGGTCTCGCCTCGATGGTGAGCTATCTCGTGCCGATCTTCGCCCTCATCCAAGCCGTCACGATCCTCGGCGAGCAGCCCGAGCCGCTCGAGATCGTGGGGGGCGCGATCATCCTCGTCGGCGTGCGTGTCGCGACCTGGCGGTCCAAAGCGGAGGCGCCGCTCGAGGGCGCGGCCTCCGCGTAGCAGGGACAGACGACGTAGATTTGGCGGCAATGGCAAGTGACGCGACCCGTGCCCGCGGAGACGCCGTCCTCTTCTACGCCGACGGATACAAATTCCCGGACGTTTATCACGTGACACGCTTCCTCGCGCCCGATCCGATCATCGCGCTCGAGCAGGACGGCGAGGTCGTCATCGTGGCAAGCCCGCTCGAGGAGGGCCGGGCACGAAAGGAATCCCGCGCGCGCGAGGTGTTCAGCTTCGACACGTTCGGGGCGCAGGAGATCGGGAAGACCGCGGAAACGCGCGAAGAGCTCGATGCCGAGATCATCACCCGCTTCCTCGCGTCGCGTGGCGTCCACCGCGTCGCGGTCGGGACCTACTTTCCGCTCGGCATGGCGGAGCGCCTGCGCGCTGCGGATCTCGAGATCGTCGTCGATCGCGGGCTGAGTGAGCGCCGCCGCGCGAAGCGACCGGACGAGGTCGCGGCGATCGAGGCAACACAGCGCGCGACCGAGGATGCCTGGGCGAAGGGCGTCCTTGCGCTGCAGCGCGCGACGGTCCGCAAAGACGGAACGCTCGAGCTCGACGGCGAGGCGTTCACAGCCGAGCGTTTACGCGCGATCGTGGAATCACGGCTGCTCGAGCTCGGCTGTGTCTCGGAGGGGGCGATCATCGCGCCGGGCAAGCAGGCTGCGGACCCGCACATGATCGGCACCGGTCCGCTGCGCGCGGGCGAGGCGATCGTCATGGACATCTTCCCGCAGCACAAGACGACGCGCTACTACGCGGACATGACCCGCACCGTTTCCAAGGGCGAGCCGCCGGCCGAGATCGCGAAGATGTACGAAGTCACAAAACGCGCACAGGACGCCGGGATCGAGGCGCTGCGCCCCGGCGTGACGGGTCGCGAAGTGCACGAGCTGGTCGAGGACATCATCTTCGAAGCCGGTTACGACACGCTCCGTCCCGGGCAGCAGCGCTCGGCGAACGGCGGAGCGCCGCGCGGATTCATCCACGGCACCGGACACGGCGTAGGCCTTGAGATCCACGAGATGCCGACCGTCGGACGCTCCGGAACAAAGGTCCTGTCGCCGGGGGACGTCGTGACGGTGGAACCGGGCATCTACCTGCCCGAGCTCGGTGGCGTCCGCCTCGAGGACATGCTCGTCATCACCGAGAGCGGCTCGCGCAACCTGACCCGCGCGCCACGCCAGCTGGTCGTCTGAGGGGGGTTGCAGGGGGTTCTCTCCCTGCAATGAGAAAGTAGAAGCGCTTCTTTACGGCGTCGGCGCGGCCGTCGCGTTCGGGTTCGGGGACTACGCCGCCGCGATGGCGACGCGGCGGGTTGGTGTCGCGCGCACGTCGATCGGGATGCAGAGCGTCGGCCTCCTCGCCTATGTGGTGATGCTTGCCGCGCTCGGGCGATGGCCGACGTTCGAGTGGGAGCTGATCCCGTACGCGGGTGCGCTGTCGCTGATCGGCATCGTCTCGCTGGCGGCCTTGTATCGCGCCTTCGCGATCGGACCGATCGCGGTGGTCAGCCCGGTCGTCGCGAGCTACGCCGCGCTCACGGTCATCCTCATCGTCATCTTCCTCGGCGAGCGCCTCACGACCGGTCAGAGTCTCGCGATAGGCGTCACGTTCATCGGAGTTGCCGTCGCGTCAGCGGACATCCGCGAGCTCCGGCGGACGCTCGGTCGTCCTACCGAGGGCGTGCGCATCGGATTCTTCGCGACACTCGGGTTCGCGGTGTGGAGCGCGATCTTCGCATTCGGCGTCCGCGAGACCGACGGGCTCGCGCTCATCGTCGTGCAGCGGGCGTTCAGCGTGGCCCTTCTCTCGCTCTTCGTGGCCGCGCGCGGGATCTCGCTCCGTCCGCTCGCCGATCGTCGCGCCTTCGCGCTCGTTGCGGCCACCGGTGTCTTGGATACGGGCGCGAACGTGCTCCTCGCGCTCGGCATCGCGCTCGGGTACGCGTCGTTCGTGATGACCGGGAGCGGCGCGTACCCGCTTATCCCCGCGCTGCTTGCGATCCTCGTCTTACGCGAGCGGCTCGCGCCGAATCAGTACGTGGGCGTGGCGGTCCTCGTAGCGGGACTCGTCGCGCTGGGTTTGCAGAGCTGACCTAGACGGAGGTCGCGTCCAGAAGACGCGAGCTCATCATCAGATCGGCCGACCGGCGGTTGCAGGCGATCGCGACGTTGTGCACCACCGCCAGGCGGATGAGGGACTGCACGTCGGGCGCGTGCGCGTGTGTCACGAGCGGATCCCAAAGGAACACGACCATGTCCAGCTCACCTCTCGCGATCATCGCGGCGATCTGCGCATCACCACCGAGTGGGCCGCTCAGCAACAGCCGGACCGGGAGACCGGTCGCTCTCGCGACCTGCTCGCCGGTGTGGCGGGTCGCCCAGACCTCGAGTCGCGAGAGGAACTCGGCGTTCCACTGCGACCACTCGAGCATGTCCTGCTTGCAGGCGTCGTGGGCGATCAAGGCGACACGCAGTGATCCGTCCAAGACAACATGGTCGCCGTCGGGAAGGAAAAGTCGGTGACGCTACGGTGCTGGCCGAGTGAGATTTAGGGACCACGCCGGCGGATTGCCTAGGCGCGACCTCGCAGGAACGCGATCGCGGCCTGGAGCTGCTGGTCGGCGGGGTCCGTGACGATCCTGTCCGGCACGACGCCCTTGCCTGGCCCGTTGAGGTCGGCTCCCGTCTTGGCGTCCTGCATCTTGGTGAGCGTCACCAGTAGCAGGCCACCGTCCGGGAGCTCGCGTGGCTGCCCGGTACCCACACAGCCAGCCGTCTGAGTGCCCATGACCGTGCCCACGCCGTTGGCGCGGATCCCGGCCGCGATGATCTCGCTGCCGGAGGCTGAGTTCTTGTTCACGAGCACGACGAGGGGCTTCGTGAGTCCGAGGAACTTGCCGGGATTCGTGTCCACAGCGGTTCGCTGTCCGTCGCGGCCGACCTGATAGACGAGCGTGCCGCGCTGGACGAAGAGGCTGGCGACATTGACCGCCACAGCGAGCTCGCCGCCCGGGTCGTCGCGGAGATCGAGGATCCAGGCCGTGGCGCCCTGCGCCGAGAGGCTGCGGGCAGCAGTGGCAAGCTCATCCGCGACCGTTGAGATCAGCTGCTTCGCGGACAGGTAGCCGATGGAGTCGCTCTCCATGCGGGAAGTGGTGAGCGGCGTCTGGAAGCGGGCGCGGTTGATGGTGAATTCGACCTCGCTCGTGCCTCGGAGGAACCGGACCGTCACCGGCGTGCCCTCGGGTCCCTTGACCTTGCTCGCGACCTCTTCCGTCGTGAACATCGAAACGTCCTCACCGTTCACGCGGATGATCTTGTCGCCCTTCTTGACTCCGGCGCGCTCGGCGGGCGTACCCGCGATAACGTCGATGACCTCGATCGGCTTGCCGGGCTCGGGCTGGAAGATGGTGACGCCGATGCCCGACACCGGCGCCGGCCGCTGGTTGAAGCCCTTCGCGCGATCGGGGTTGAGGTAGTAGGTGTGGCACTCATTCATCGCGCGCGCCATTCCGTCGACCGCGGCGCGCTCCATCAGGGTCTTGTCGGCGGTCGGGTACCGCTGCACCGCCGCATCGAGAGACCCCGCGAACTTGGCGAAGTCGGACCACACGCTGCCGGTCAGGACCGGCCGGTCCACCGTCGGCGCGGCGTCGATCTTGGCGTCGGTGAGGTACTTCGTGACCCCGTCAAGGGCGCCGGGGATCAGCTGCTGGGGCGTGGGCTTGTCGACGTGACGCTCGACCAGGACCGAATACGCCGCCTCAGCGGTCTTGTACTGGGTCTGAGAGGGCAGCAGCTCGTGCTGCAGATCCGCCGGGAGCAAACCGCAGGCGGAGGCGACGAACGCCACCGCAAGGAGCAGGGGAAGAGCGCGAGGTCGCATCTACTTGAGTCTATGTCTGCCGAATCCGCGGAGTTTCAGGCGCTCAGGCGACCTCGGCGGTCAACAGCTTGCGGAGACGTCCCAGCGCGCGGAACTGCAGCGCGCGGATCGCGCCTTCGTTCTTGCCGAGCATGTTCGCGACCTGTCGGCTCGACATGTTCTCGACAAAGCGCAGTACGAGCACTTCCTGCTGCTCGGTCGTCAGATGCTTCACCGCGCCGCGCAATGCGTCGACTTCCTCACCACGGACCGCATGCTCGTGTGCGGTCGGGCCGTCCTCGGCGAGACCGAACGCGTTCTCGAGGTCCACGGTCGGACGCTGACGGCGGCGGCGATCCGTCACCGCGTTGCGTGCGATCGTGTACAGCCACGCCAGGAACGACTTGCCCTGCCAGCGGTAGCGGTGGATGTTGGCAAAAGCACGTGTAAAGACGTCGCTCGTTAGGTCTTCGGCGTCGCTGGGCTCACGGACGCGGTAAAGGATGTAGCGGTACACCGCGTCGACGTGCGTGTCGTACAGGTCCGCGAAGGCGGAACGGTCGCCACTTCGGGCGCGCTCGATCACGTCCGGCACCGGACCCATCTGCTCGAAGGAAGGAAGCGAGTCGACTCTGGCTGCTGCGGCAACTGTCACGACGTGATGGCCCCCCATTCGCGTCCTCAGTGGTGTGTGCGCAGACCATATCGACCGGAAGGTCGCTCGCCAACCCATCAGGGGTACCAAAACCGTGACACTGAAACCCGATTCGGGCGCGCAGCGTACGAACCGGACCCTCGTACTGGTACCTATGGGGCAACTTTTGAGCGACCGAACGTGTCCTCGTCTGAGTCGGAACGCGCTCAGATCTTTTGCTTGAGGATCTCGATCGCTTTGTCGACCGCGGTCGCATCGTCGGCCTGGACGTCCGGAGGGACGCCGTTGTTGTTGTACTTCGTACCGGTGTTGGCACCCTCATGCTCGGTACTCACGACCGCGATGAGGCCTCCGTCACTGAAGTTCGTGATCGAGGTCGAACCGACGCACCCCACGCTCTTCGACCCCACGATCGTGGCGCGCTTGTTCTCGCGCAGGTTGGCAGCGAAGAACTCCGGACCGGATCCGCCGCGGTCGTTCAGGAGTATCACGATCGGCTTTTGGTATTGGTCCGCCAGGCGCCACTCCTTCCGTGAGTAGACCACGAGCGGACTCGAATCCCGATAGAAGACCTTCAGCATCGGCTCGCCGTTCAGGAAGAAGCTGGAGATCGTGTCGGCGTCGTACCCGCCCTGGTTCCCGCGCATGTCGAAGATCCACGCCCGAGCGCCGCCGGCCAGCGCTTTGTCCATCATCTTCCGGACCTCGTCGTAGAACTTGTAGTTGGCGGTGACGCGAAAGTGCTGCCAAGTGATGTAAGCCATACCGTCTGGCAGCAGGCGACCAGTGAGGCCGGACTCATCAGGTCCTCCGAGTGACGTACCGGTTGTCGGCACGCGAGCGGGGACTCCGGTCGCGGATACCGGCCGCGAGCGGTGGACCGTGCCGTCCTTGCCCACGTAGTACGTGTGGCAGTCGGGTGACGCGCTCATCATTCCCTCGAGCGCCACATCGGCGAAGCGCTCGGCGGAGATCTGTGGATTCAACGCTTTCACCTGCGCCGCCGACTCTGCAAATTTCTTGAAGTCAGCGTTCACCGGCTCGCTAGCGTCTTGGAAATCGATCTTGGCGATCTCGCCTTTGCCGCCGGTCTTCTTGATCTCGGCGTTGATTCCCGCGATCGCACCCTCAAGGATCTTCTTGCTCGACGCTTTGTGCACGTCGGTCTGAGCCATCGACGAGTAGGCGATATCGAGCTTCGTCCGTCGGATGTCGACAGAAGCGGTCGGCGTCGGCGAGGTCGTTGCCGGCGGCGTGCCGCTGCACGCGACGACGAGAAAGGCCAGGCCGGCGAGGAGCCGAAGAGCACGCATCAACACAGGATATCCGGGGAAAACGGCTAGTCGGCTGGGGTGCTGACCTTTGGAGCGTGCTGGGCCTGCCACTCGGACGGGGAGGCGCAGAAGCCCTCGTAGTCGATGTACTCGGTGATCGTCGGGTTCTCGCCGCAGACGGGGCATTTCGGGTCGCGGCGCAGCCGCACCTCGCGGAATGAACCCTCGAGGGCGTCGAAGAGTAGGTAGCGCCCCACGAGCGGCTCGCCGATCCCGAGCAGGAGCTTGATGACCTCGTTCGCCTGGATCGTGCCGATCACGCCAGGCAGGACACCCAGGACGCCGGCCTCCGCACATGAGGGCGCGAGCTCGGGTGGTGGCGGCGTGGGGAAGAGGCAGCGGTAGCACGGACCTTCACGCGGCTTGAACACGGTCACCTGACCTTCGAAGCGGTAGATGCTCCCGTGCACGACCGGCTTGTTGTGCTTCACCGACGCGTCGTTGAGGAGATAGCGCGTCGGAAAGTTATCCGCTCCGTCGACGACCACGTCGTACTCGGAGAGGATGCGATCGATGTTGTCGCTCGTGAGACGCTCCTGGTAGCCGACGATCTTCACGTCAGGGTTCAACGCTTCGAGCGTCTGACGTGCTGACTCGGTCTTGGGTTCGCCGATGCGCTCTGTCGTGTGAAGGATCTGCCGCTGGAGGTTGGTCGCGTCCACGACGTCCGAGTCGACGATGCCGAGCGTGCCGACGCCCGCGGCGGCCAGGTAGAGGGCCGCGGGCGACCCGAGCCCTCCGGCGCCGATGAGCAGCACC
>JANMSU010000094.1:0-3457 GCA_031389835.1 Chloroflexota bacterium | reverse complement strand
CCAGACGTGCCGGCGACGAACGAAGGCGCAGCGGCGTTCCCAGGGCGCGCACGGTCCCGAGCCGGGGATGCGCCAGATCGACGAAGAAGCCGCGCTCGCGCAGGTGCGGATCCGCGAAGACCTGACCGTAATCCTGGATCTCGCCGCACGGGACACCCGCCCGTCGCAGGAGGGTGAGCCAGTGCGACGCCGGACGAGTAGCGGTGACCTCCTCGATGAGCGGGATGAGCTCGGCCTTGTTGTGCCGGCGGAGCGTCCCATCCGCGAAGCGCGGATCAAGCTCGAGCCGCTCGAGACCCATCGCGGCACAGAACGCGCGCCAGGTCGGTTCGGTGGTCGCGCCGAGCACGAAGTGCGTGTCGGCGCCGCGCACGGCCTGATATGGACCGACAAGCTTGTGCGCCGAGCCGGCCGCTCGCGGGACGTCACCGGTGGTGAAGAACTGGCCGGCCTCCCAGACCGCGAGAGATACGGACGACTCATACATCGAGATATCCACGAGCTGGCCGCGGCCCTCGCGCTCGCGGACGCCAAGCGCCGCGAGGATGCCAATGGTCGCGTACAGACCGGCTGCGAGATCGGAGATGGACACGCCGACCTTCACGGGCGCGCCTCCCTCTTCGCCCGTGACGCTCATGAGCCCGCTCATCGCCTGGATGATGATGTCGAGCGCCGGGCGATCCGCATAGGGTCCGTCGAGGCCCCAGCCCGTGACCGCGGCGTAGACCAGGCGCGGATTCGCGTCGAGCAACACCTGCGGCTCGAGACCGAGGTCACGCATCGTGCCCGGCCTCAGGTTCTCGACCACGACGTCGGCTCGCTCGGCGAGCCGGCGGAAGATCTCCTTGCCGGCCTCCTGCTTCAGGTCGAGCGCGACGCTTCGCTTACCACGGTTGAGGCGCACGAAGTTGCCACTCTCGCCATCGACGATCGGCTCGAGGCGCCGTGACAGGTCCCCGCCACGCGGATCCTCGATCTTGACGACGTCTGCGCCGAGGTCCGCGAGTTGCATGCCGCAGAACGGACCGGCCATGTAGTTGCCGACCTCGAGCACGCGAAGACCGGCGAGCGGAGGCTGTGGCATGCGCGGAGTCTACGAAGGTGGCTGTATGGAGAGTGCGGGGGCATGGCTGATCCTCAACACGCTCCCCACCGCTCGGCGACGGCGCCTCCACGAATTCGCCAGACGCTACCTCGGGATCCGGTCGATCCGACCACCCAAACGTCTTGTCCATTGACGAACACGCTGCGCAGGTCGCAGGTGGTCCCGATATCGAGCTTCGTGACCGGTGTGACGGCGACCGTTGTGGCACTTCCGCCCGCGACGCCGAGTGTCAGAACAGTGCCCCCGTCGCCAACGACCCAGGTCACGCTGCCGATCCGCGCGATCGCGCGCAGATTCGTTGTGACGCCGCTCTCAACGGGCTTCCACGTGCCGTCGAATGCGAGCAGCGTCCCACCGTCGCCGGCCGCGACGGCGCTCTGCGGGCCCGTTGCCGACACCGCGCGCAGTACGACCGTGACGCCGGTCGGTATGGGGCGCCAGCCGGCCGCTTCAAGGCGATAGCTCGCGCCCAGCGAGCCCACGACCCACGCCGACTGCGGTCCGAAAGCGACGATGCCGTACAGGTCCTCTTCGAGGCCGCGCGCGTACTCCTGCCACGTTCCACCGGAGAGGAACATGACCGTGCCCGCGGTTCCCACCGCCATCGCGCCCTCGCGCATGGCCGCGACGCCGATCAGATCCGCGAGAGTCACGTCGAACGACGTGATCTGGCGCAACCGGTCGTCGACGATGAGCATGGCGCCGACCGGACCGACCGCGTACAGCGTCCCCTCGTCGCACGAAGCCGCCGTGAGCGTACGCAGCGTGCCGTCGATCTGCGTCCAGTCCTGCCCGTCGTAGCGGAGCAGTCCGCCACCGTTCGTCACGACCCATAGCCCCTGACCCGTCGCGCAGGCTCCGGTTAGCGATTGGCGGAAGACCTGCGGGTCGGTGGTGGGGACGGGCGTCGGGGTCGGCACGGCGACGGTGCGAACCGGCGTGGGCTGTGGCGTGGGACTCGGCCGCGCGATGGTCCCGATGGCAAGACCCGCACCGATCGCGGCCACGACGAGAAGCGCCGCGATGATCCCAACGTATGCGACGGGCACGGGCGGCAGAGCGCCGCCGGCGGTCTTCGCTTCGGGAGTACGCGGCCCCGCGACCTCGGGTGCCTTCTCCGGCTCCGGCGGCCTTGGCGGAGCGCCGTCGGAGGGCGGTGGCGTTGCGGTAGGCACTTACATCGCCTCAAGGCGGCGGATGCGCTCGGCGATCGGTGGATGCGTATCGAACAGGCCATCCATGGCACGCGGCGCGTCTTTCAGCGGGTTCGCGAAGTACAGCGACGCGGTCGCCTTGTTCGCCACCTCGAGCGCTTCCTTGTCCGCGGCGATCTTGCGCAGGGCGCTCGCGAGACCGGGCGGATATCGGGTCAGCAGCGCGCCGGATGCATCGGCGAGGTACTCGCGCTGCCGCGAGACAGCGAGCCGGATCAGCTGAGCGATGATCGGAGTGAGGATCGCGAGCACGAGTGCGACGATGAGGATGATGGCGCCTGCGTTGCCGCCGCCGCGGTCTCGCCGGCCGCGACCCCAGAACATCGACCGCATGCCCCAGTCAGAGAGGAGCGCGATCGTCCCGACGAGCACGGTGACGAGGAGCATCACGCGGATGTCGTGGTTACCGACGTGCGAGAGCTCGTGCGCGATCACGCCCTCGAGCTCGGTGCGGTCGAGCTTGTCGATCAAGCCGCGCGTCACCGCGATCGACGCGTGTTTCGGGTCACGGCCCGTCGCGAAAGCGTTCGGCGCGGTGTCATCGATCACATAGATGCGCGGCGGAGGGATGCCCAATCCGATCGAAAGGGTGTCGACTATGTTCCGCAGCTGCGTCTCCTCGCCGGGCGCGAGCTCGCGCGCCTGACTCTGCGCGAGGACGAGCTTGTCACCGGCGAAGTACGACGCGGTGGCGGAGACACCGGAGAGACCGAGTGCGGCGGGGACCATCGCGATCCCCGCACCCGGAGCCAAGACCTCGCCGACCGCGAAGCCCAGCGCGGTTAGCAGACCGGTGAACACGGTGATGAGCGCGATGGTCCGCCAGCGATTCGCGGCGACAGCGTCGTAGATGTTCAGCCGGGACGGCGGAGCGGCCACGCCGGCTAGCTGAAGGACACCTTTGGTACTTCTCGCTGGGTCGGGTCGGTCAGCTCGAAGTACTGCTCGGCGGTGAACCCGAACATGCCCGCGAGGATGTTCGTCGGCACCGTCTGGATCGCCGTGTTGTAGTCGCGGACGTTCCCGTTGTAGAAGCGCCGTGCGAAGGCGATCTTGTCCTCGGTCGCCGTGAGGTTCTCCGACAGATCCTTGAACTCCTGGATCGCCTGAAGCTGCGGATATGCCTCAGCGACGGCCC
>JANMSU010000080.1:0-2869 GCA_031389835.1 Chloroflexota bacterium | reverse complement strand
TGTGAGTGCGCGTCACCAGCTCTTGCGACCGATGATCCTCTTGAACGGTCTCATCTTCCTGACACTGGCCGTCGCCGACGACCTCATCGCCTGCATCGTCGTCCTCGGTGCGCTCGGCGCGGTCACGTCGTTCATCGCACTGCTCGTGTCGCCCGCGGCGGCGGTCGCGCGCATCACCGGATATCTCGCGGGCGGCGTTCAAGCATTCGTCGTCGCGGCACTGCTGGTGTCCCGCTTCGGCGGCGCATCGTTCCGTTTCGACGCGATCTCGCCCGAGGCCGTGACGCCCGGCGTCGTCCTCGCGGCTTCGCTCGGCGCGGCGCTCTTCGCGGGTCTTTATCCGTTCGTGCCATGGGGCTACCGGCAGGAGGAGGCCGGCGAGCGCGAGAGCCTGCGCGGACTGCTCACGATGCCGGCGGGAATTGGCGCCACGCTGGTGCTCTGGCGCATCCTCGGCGTGACGAGGATCGACGTGTCGACGCTCGGACTTCCGGCCATCGTGTCGGACCCGCTCATCGCGGTCGTCGTCGCCGCGCTCGCGCTGCGCTTCATCGTGCGGCGCCGCAAGTCCGGCGTGCGACGACGCATCGCGATCTCGGCGTTCCTGCTCCTGCTCATCCTCGCGTATCCCTTCCTGCACTGGAGTCATCTCATCCTGATCGCGTCGCTCCTGACCATCGCCTATGCGGCCGCGGTCTCTCTCGCACTCCCCGAGCAGTGGCCGATATCGCGCTATGACGTCGTCCTGGCTGCGTTGTGGATCGCGCTCGCGACCGGATCGCCGACAGCGCTCGCCGGCGCGCTGGTCGTGCTCGCGGGCGGCGCGCTGGCCGCGGTCTCGGATGGCTTCTGGATGCCGCCGCATCGTTCGTACATCACCTCGATGGCAAGCTCGACGGCGATCGTCGCGGGCGCGCTGATCATCGTGATCGGCGCGCTCGAGGCGCCCGATCTAGTCACCGCGGCGTTCGCCGTCGTCGCCGCCGTTGCCGTCCTCGCACTCGAGCTCGCGCACGCGGGACGGCGGCTGAGCATCGCGGCGGTCCCGTCGGACCTTGACGTGGCGGCGTCGATCGCGTCGTTCCTCGGCACGATCATGATCATCCTCACACTCTCGCTCCCGCTCTTCGATGCGTTGACGGGAGCCTTCGGCCGCGCGAACACCCGCACGCTCGACGATCTGGTCACATTGGTCCCCGTCGTTGCGGTCTCCGCCACGCTGCTGGTCGTCGTCGCGCGCGCGGTGCGTGTGCTGTTGCCGGAGCTGACCGTGCTCGGCACACGACTCGAAGCGGTGGTCTCGGCGGCCGATCCAGTCCCGATCGCCGCGGCCTCGTTCCGCGCTCTGGCCGGATCCGCCACGACCGTGTCTGCCGTCTTCGCGATGTTCGAAGAGCGCGCCGGGGTGTGGCTTGCGCTCATGCTCATCGCGTCACTGCTCGTCTGGGCGGTGCGCTGATGCTGCTTCTCGCGATCGTCGCGATCGCGACGCTCGCCGCGAACAGCGCGCGCCAGCTGCGCTACATGGCGATCGCGTTCTTCGGCGTCGCCCTCGCGGCACATCTCATCGACGACGGCAGCCTCTCCGTGTCCCAACTCGTCGTCTCGATGTCGGCGGCGCTCGTCGCTTCCGCGATCTTGTTCGTCGCGGCGCGTGATCGGCGTTACGGTGAGGATCCCGGTTGGCGCCTGTGGCTCGCGACGATCGTCGCGGCTGCGACCACCGCGGCGGCCTTCGCTTTCCTTCGACCCGCGACGGGCGATGACATCAGCACGAACCTTCTGGGTCCCGACCCAAGCGGCGTCACGACCGAAGTCGCCGCCTTCTGGCTGCTTTCCTCGGGGCTCGCGATCCTGTTGACCGCACGCGGCGCGGTCCGTGGCTCGCTCGGCGCGCTCCTCATGCTCACGGGCACGCAGCTGCTGGTGAGGATGGTGCCCGGACCCGAGCTCGCGCTCACCCTCTTGCTCTCGTGGCTCCAGGTCGTCGTCGCCCTGGCGGGTGCGTTCTTGATCGTCAACCAGCGGGCGGCGCGCGAAGCGTGATCGAGGTCATCGGCCTCCTCGGAGTCGCGGCGCTCTTCGCATTCACCGTTCGTAAGCGCCTCGCGCTTGTGGGCACGGTGACCCTGTCCACGCTCGCGGTCGCCATCGCGTTCGTGATCGCGCTGCCGGCGGGCGCTTCGGGCGACGTGCTCGAGCTCCCCTGGCGTATGTCGGAGCTCGGACGCCTCGCTGCGGTCGTGCTGCTCGGGACGCTCGCGTTGCTGGTCCTCGCGGTGTGGGTCGACGAGCCGGCGTACAACTTCTTCCCCACTGCGCTCGTCATCGCCGCCGTCGTCCTGGCGGTCCTGGTGCTCACGACACCGATCGCGATCTACGCCGTGCTCCTGCTTGGGCTGCTCGTGCCGGTCGGCTCATTCACGTTCCAGGTCCATCGCAATCGGAGCGCGGAGGCTGCCTACCGGCACTTCAGCTTCGTCGCGCTTGGTGGATGCCTTGGCCTGTCGGCCCTCGCGCTGTCCGCGATCCTGGGCCGCGATCAGCCGCCGACGACCTTCGTGTTGCTCGTGGTCATCCTCGTCGTCGCCTTCGCGCTCAAGCTGGCGGCCATCCCGTTCCATACGCATGCCGCGCTGCTCGCATCCGAGGTCCCGGCCTCCGCCCTCGCCCTGTACTTCGGAGTGCTGGTGCCAACGACGTTCATCGCGTTCGCGGAGATCCTGGTCCTCTCGGGCCTGCTGCCGGCCATCGTGGAGATCGGAAAGGTGCAAGACCTGCTCCTATCGATCGGCCTCACCTCGGCGCTCGGCGGCGCGTTCCTCGCGACGGGTTCGAGCGAGCTGCGGCGCGTCGCCGTCTATTCCGT
>JANMSU010000037.1:0-5295 GCA_031389835.1 Chloroflexota bacterium | reverse complement strand
CGCGCCGCTCATGGAGTACTTCGAGATCTTCCTGTCGCGCATGATGCTGTCGCGCCGGGCGGCGGAGTTCCTTCACTGCAGCTTCGCCCTCGTCATCAACGGCACGCGCCTCTTGTGACGGGGGTGCCAGGCACGCGTCCGCGCCGACCGACCAGGGTGCGCACGACCACCGCTGCGGGTGGCGTCGTGACGCGCGGCACCGGTGACGACCTGGAGGTCGTGCTCAACGGCCGGACAAGCGATGGCACGTGGGTCTTCCCGAAGGGCACGCCCGACGAGGGCGAGTCGATCGAGGAGACGGCCATACGCGAGGTCCGCGAGGAGACCGGTCTCGACGTGAGCATCGTCGCGCCGATCGGCGTGACCGACTACTGGTTCGCCGTGCCCGGCGAGCGCGTGCACAAGTTCGTGCACTTCTTCCTGATGCGCGCAGACGGCGGCGACGTGTCTCGGCACGACCAGGAGTACGACGATGTCCGCTGGGTCTCGGCCGACGACGCGCGGCACATGCTGTCGTACGCGACATACCGCGAGATGCTCGACCGTGCCATCGAGGCCGCGCGAGCGGCGGCATGACGACCGACGCGTCGCTGCGGCGGACGCCGCTCTACGAGGAGCACAAAGCACTCGGCGCGCGCATGGTGCCCTTCGCGGGCTACGAGATGCCCATCCAGTACACGGGGATCGTCGCCGAGCACCGCGCGGTGCGCGAAGACGCGGGCGTGTTCGACCTTTCGCACATGGGCGAGTTCTACTTCGAGGGACCCGGCGCGCAGGCCGCGATAGACACGCTCGTCTCGAGCGACATCGCCGGCCTCGAGGTGGGGGAGGCGCGCTACGGGCTTCTCTGCAACGAGGGCGGCACGATCGTGGACGACGTGATCGTGTATCGCACCGGCCCCGACCAGGTCTTGATGGTCGTCAATGCCGCGAACATCGAGAAGGATGCGAAGCATGTTCGCCGGTACCTGCCGAAGGGCGTCGGCTTCGAGGACCGCTCGAACGATACGGCCCTCATCGCGGTCCAGGGCCCGCGGGCCGCGGACATCATCGGCCGCGTTGCCGGGAACAGCGTCGTGGCTCTACCTCCGTTCGGCGTGAAGTCCACGCGCGCCGCGGGAGCTGAGGCGATGATCGCGCGCACCGGGTACACCGGTGAGGACGGCTTCGAGGTCTTCGTGGCCAACGCCGACGCGGTGCAGGTGTGGCAGGCGCTCATGACCGCGGGCGGCGGCAGCCGCGGCGAAGCCCTGACACCGATCGGTCTCGGCGCGCGCGACACGCTTCGCCTTGAGGCGCGCTTCTCGCTGTACGGGAACGACATCGACGAGACGACCGGCCCGATCGAGGCCGGGCTCGGCTGGACCTGCAAGCTCGACAAGGTCTTCGTCGGACGCGACAACATCGCGAGGCAGAAGGCGGATGGTCCGAAGCGCCGGATCGCCGGGCTCGTGGTCGTGGGCGGCGTGGCGCGGCACGGGCACGATGTCGTCTCCGACGGGAAGGCTGTCGGGAAGGTCACGAGCGGCACCTACGGTCCGACGGTGGCCCAGAACATCGCCCTGGCCTACGTTCCAACGGAGCTCTCGAAGGTCGGCACGGCCGTTGCCGTCCGCATCCGCGAGAAGGACGTTCCCGCTACGGTAGTGAAGACACCTTTTTACCGGAGGGCACAGTGAGCGCCGTCCCAGACGACCTGCGCTACTCGAAGGAGCACGAATGGGTGCGCCTCGAGGGCGACACAGCCACGATCGGCATCACGCACTTCGCGCAGGAGCAGCTGGGCGACGTCGTCTTCGTCGAGCTGCCAGAGAAGAGCGCGAGCGTCCGCCAGTTCGCGAGCCTCGGTGTCGTCGAGTCGGTGAAGGCCGCCTCGGACCTCTACAGCCCGGTCTCCGGCGAGGTCATCGAGCGCAACGTGAAGGTCATCGAGAAGCCGGAGCTCGTCAACACCTCGCCGTACGAGCAGGGATGGATGATCAAGGTCCGTCTCGCCGACAAGGGCGAGCTGAACAAGCTGCTCTCCGCGCAGGACTACCGCGCGCACATCGGCGAGACGCCCGGCGCCGGCGGGGACTGACCTTGGGGAATAACCCCTACTCGCCACACACCGAGGCCGACCGCGCCGAGATGCTGGCCCGCATCGGTGTCAAAGACATCGACGACCTCCTCGCCGCGATCCCGAAGGACGCGCGTCATCCGAAGCTCGACATCGCTCCGGGTCTCTCCGAGATGGAAGTGCAGGCGCACCTCGAGCGGCTGGCGAAGATGAACACGACCGCCGGCGACGGACCGTTCTTCATCGGCGGCGCGATCCAGCGGCGCTACATCCCCGCGGCGGTCCCGGTGCTGGCTTTGCGCGGCGAGTTCCTTACGGCCTACACGCCGTACCAGCCCGAGGTCAGCCAGGGCACGCTCCAGGCGGTGTTCGAGTACCAGTCGCTCATGGCCGAGCTTCTCGCGATGGACGTGGTGAACTCGTCTATGTATGACGGCGGATCCGCCACGGCCGAGGCGGCGTTCATGGCGGTCCGCCTGACCGGTCGCAAGAAAGTGGTTGTTGCGACCGAAGTCGACTACACGTATCGCCGCACGCTGCGCACCTACGCACGCGGACCCGAGATCGAGATCGTCGAGGTGCCGAACGCGAAGCTGACAGGATCGGCCGAAGGCGCGGCGTGCCTCATCGTGCAGCACCCTGACGCGTTCGGGACGCTCGTCGATGTTCGTGAGATCGCCAACGCTGCACATGCCGCGGGCGCGCTCTGCATCCAGGTCACCGAGCCCCACGCGTGCGCGCTGCTGGAGCCGCCGGGCTCGCTCGGTGCCGACATCGTCGTCGGAGAGGGACAGCCTCTTGGCATCACGATGTCCTACGGCGGTCCGCACCTCGGCATCTTCGCGTGCCGCGAGGCGCTCGTGCGGCAGATGCCTGGCCGGATCGCGGGGCAGACCGTCGATTCGAATGGCACGCGCGGATTCGTCAACACGCTGCAGACGCGCGAGCAACACATCCGCCGCGAGAAAGCGACGAGCAACATCTGCACGAACGAGGCGCTCGCCGCGATCACTGCGGCCGTGTACATGTCACTGCTCGGCCCCGAGGGCCTGCGCGCGGCGGCGCGAGCCGGCGTGGCGCGGGCACATGCGCTGGCGAAGCGTCTCGCCGTGCTGCCGGGCTGCTCCATCGCGAACGACGGCCCCTTCTTCGACCGCTTCACGCTCCGCACGGAGATGGGTGGCTGGGACCTCCGGGACGCGTTGATCGAGCGCGGCATCCAAGTGGAGGCGACAGCCTCGTCGTACGTAGAGGGCCGTCGCGAAGGCCGCGACGACGTGATCATCCAGTGCACCGAGATGACCACGGATGAAGACGAGGACGCTCTCGTGGACGCGGTCGGGCAGCTCGCGCGCTCCAGCGACAAGGTGGCAGCGCGATGACGCTGCGCACCCAGCTGATCCCCGACGTTGGAGCGAAGACGCCGGTCCCCGCGCTCGAGCCGCTCCTCTTCGAGCTCGCGCGACCCGGGAGGAACGGCCGACACGTGCGGACGAACGAGACCGCCGAGATCCCCGACGCGTTCCAGCGAAAGACACCGCTGCGCCTGCCGGAGCTGTCCGAGCCCCAGGTCGTGCGCCATTACACGCACCTCGCGCAGCTGAACTACTCCGTCGATACCGGGATGTATCCGCTCGGGTCATGCACGATGAAGTACAACCCCAAGGTGAACGACCGCGTCGCCGCGCTCTTTGCCGACGTGCATCCGCGTCAGTCGTATCGGACGACGCAGGGCGTCCTCGCTCTTGCGTACGAGCTCGAGCAGTTGCTCGCCAAGATCACCGGCATGGACTACGTCTCGCTGCAGCCGCAGGCCGGCGCGCAGTCGGAGTTCACCGCGCTGCTCGTGTTCAAGGCCTATCACGCGAAGCGCGGCGAGGCCGCGCAGCGCAAGCGGATCATCGTTCCGGACTCGGCGCACGGCACGAACCCGGCGTCCGCCGCGATGTGCGGCTACGAGGTCACGACCGTGAAGAGTGACGCGCGCGGGAACGTCGACCTCGACGCGCTGAAGAGCGCCCTCGGTCCCGACGTCGCCGGCTTCATGCTGACGAACCCGAACACGCTCGGCCTGTTCGAGGAGCGCGTGCGCGAGGTGTGCGACGCGGTGCACGCCGCGGGTGCGCTCGTGTACGGGGATGGCGCCAACATGAATGCGCTCCTCGGTGTCGCGCGCCCGGGTGATCTCGGCTTCGACTGCGTGCACATCAACGTCCACAAGACGTTCTCGACGCCACACGGCGCTGGCGGCCCGGGCGCGGGTCCGCTCTGTGTGAAGGCGCACCTGCGTCCGTTCTTACCCAAGCCCTGGATCGTGCGCGAGGCCGACAGCTCGTATCACTACGACACGGCGCGCGAGGACCGCGCCCCCGCGGGCCTCGGCGACTCGATCGGCACGATCAAGCAGCGTCTTGGGAACTTTGGCGTCCTGGTCCGTGCATATACCTATATGAAGACGCTGGGCGAAGAGGGTCTCGTGGAGACGGGGCGCGACGCGATCCTCTCCGCGAACTACCTTCTCGCGCTGCTCCGGCCGGCCTACGACGTCGCGTACGAGCGACCGCCGATGCACGAATTCGTTCTCAGCGCGGCGAAGCAGAAGAAGCAGGGAGCGTCGGCGCTCGACATCTCGAAGGCGCTGCTCGACGAGGGCTTTCACTCGCCGACCGTGTACTTCCCGCTCATCGTTCCCGAGGCGATGATGATCGAGCCGACGGAGACCGAGCCGAAGGAGACCCTGGAGGCGTTCGCCGCGGCGATGCTGCGGATCGCGGAGCGAGTCACGACAGATCCCGCGTCGGTGCGCGACGCCCCGAAACATGCGCCCCTTCGGCGTCTCGACGAGGTCGGCGCCGCGCGCAAGCCGGTGCTGCGCTACCGCGGACCTGATTCATCGCAGGGGGGGAACCCCCTGCAACCCCCCTCTGCGGCACGGGCGGAGCCCGTGCCGTGAGCATCGCAGCGACGCGACTGGCCGTCGCCATGGTGCGCCCGCCGCAGGCGCTGGTGAACCGCGGGCTTACCGACCTTCGCGCCGACCCGGACGAGGAGTCCGAGCGTGTCGATCAAGCTCATTACGGTGAGCGCTTGACGCTGCTCGCGCGCGATGGCGACTGGTTCTACGCGCAGGGTCCGGACCACTACTTCGGTTGGGTCGAGGCCGATCATCTCGACGAGGTCGGCGCTCCGGAACGTCGCATCGTCGGCGTAGTCGTGGCGGACGTGCGTTCCGCGCC
>JANMSU010000390.1:0-4169 GCA_031389835.1 Chloroflexota bacterium | reverse complement strand
CCGCGTAGACCCTAGTGAACGGCAGAAGCATGCCGATCTTGAGTGCTGGACCGGGAGACGCCGTCGCCGCGGCCGTCGAGGTGGCCGCGCCAGTTGGACTCGGCGTCGCGGCCGGACCACAGGCAGCGAACGCTGCCGCCGCGGACGACACCGCGAGGAATTGCCGTCGGGTAAGCCTGTAGGAGCGACGCTCCCCACCCTTGTTCTCGCTCATGTGATCCCCCTCTTCGCGCTGGTCTGACCGCGCGAGGCTAGCCACCCCCGTGAGGGCTGGCAAGCCCCGCCGATGGCTAGGCCGACTCGCGCTCGAAAAGCGTAGCCAGACCCTGCCCGACGCCGATGCACATCGTCGCGATGCCGTAGTGGCCGCCGCGCCGTTCGAGCTCGCGCAGCAGCGTGCCGGCGAGGCGCGCGCCGGACATCCCGATCGGATGGCCGATCGCGATCGCGCCGCCATTCGGATTGGTGCGGTCCTCGGGTAGCCGAAGTGCGCGGATGCACGGGATCACCTGCGCGGCGAACGCCTCGTTCAGCTCGATCGCGTCGCATTCGTCGGGCGCGACGCCGGTCCGCTCGGCCAGCTTGCGCACCGCGGGGATCGGCCCGAGTCCCATGTAGTCGGGATGCACGCCGGCTGAGGCGGCGGCCACGATGCGCCCGAGCGCACGCAGCCCCAGCTCCCCCGCCTTCTCGCGCGACGCGATGATGAGCGCCGCCGCGCCGTCGTTGATGCCCGATGAATTGCCCGCCGTGACGGTGCCGTCGGTCTTGAACGCGGGCTTCAGCTTCGCCAGCTTCTCGACGCTCGAGTCCGGCCTCGGATGCTCGTCCTCGCTTACGAGCGCACTTCCGTTGTGCACGGCCGCGATCTCCTTCGCGACAAAACCCTCCGCCTTCGCCTTCGCGTAGCGCTGCTGACTGCGCGCCGCGTACTCGTCCTGCTCCGCGCGCGGCACTTTCTCTTTGACGCACACGTTCTCCGCAGTTTCGCCGAGGGAGATCGGGTGATAGCCGAGATCTGCCATGCGCGGATTCACGAGGCGCCAGCCGAGAGTCGTGTCGTGCAGCACGCGCTCACCGCGCGGGAATGCCTCCGATGGCTTGAGCGTGACCTGCGGCGCGCGCGTCATGCTCTCGACACCCCCGGCGATCACGATGTTCGCTTCCCCGTGACGAATGCGGCGCGCAGCGTCGTTCACCGCCTCGAGACCCGAGCCACAGAGGCGATTCACCGTCACGCCCGGCACCGAGTCGGGCAGCCCCGCGAGCAACGCCGCCATACGACCCACGTTGCGGTTGTCCTCACCGGATTGGTTCGACGCGCCGAACACGACCTCGTCCACCTGGTCGTCACCGATGTCGGTGCGCTCGAGGACCGCACGTATCACATGCGCGGCGAGATCGTCCGGCCGCACCTGTGCGAGCGCGCCGCCGTAACGGCCGATGGGGGTGCGCACGTAACCGAGGACGACGGCATCGCGCGGATGTCGGCTCACCCTTCTATCTTCCCTCGAACTTCGCCGTCGTCTTGGACGTGAAAGCGCGCACCCCTTCGGTGTAGTCCTTCGTGCGGCCGGCGCGGTCCTGCAGCGACGACTCGAGCTCGAGGAAGGAAGCGAAGTCGCGGTCCCACGCCGCGTTCAGCCCCTCCTTGGAAAGCGCAAACGCCTCGGTCGCTCCTTCGGCGAGCGTGGTCGCGTACTTCCGCCATGCGTCGGCGAATTCCTCATCCGGCCAGACGCGCGTCACGAGACCGATCCGCAGGGCCTCGTTCGCTTCGACCGGGTCGCCGGTCAGGACCATGTCCATCGCGCGTCCCCACCCGACGATGCGCGGGAGGAAGTACGCGGAGCCCGCGTCGGGCACCAGGCCGATGCGGCCCCACGCTGCGCGGAACGACGCCGATGTTGCGGCGACGCGCACGTCGCACGCGACAGCCACGCCGAGGCCCGCGCCCGCGACGACACCGTTCACGGCGGCGACCACCGGCTTGCGCATCTCGCGGATCTTCGCGATGACCGGGTGATAGCGGCGTCGGAGCTCGTCGCCCAAGCGGAGGTCCGCACCCGCCTCGACCTGCATCGCACGGTCGCGGAGATCCTGACCCGCCGAGAACGCGCGCCCCGCGCCGGTGATGACGACCGCCCGGACCGACGCGTCGCTCGCCATGTCGAAGATCGCGGCCGACAGCGCGCTCGTGAGCGTTTCGTCGAACGCGTTGAGGACGTCCGGACGGTCGAGGGTTATCACGCTGAGCGCGCCGTCGCGCTCGACGCGCAGAGGTGCTCGCGTCGTCACGGGACGGCGAACGTCTCGGGCCCGCGAGCTCGATCCTTCAAGCTCACGCCTGCCCGATGAAGCTGGAGCGCCTCGGCCATGACAACGCGGCTCGACACACGGGCGGCAGCCACCCGCTCCGTTAGGTGGTACCGGAGCCGTGAGGTGAGTCGGCGGTGCTCCGTCCAGTCGATCATTGCGCCTCCTTGCTCTTCCGCGGCGCGCTTGCGCGCACCGGCCTCGGTGAACCATCCAAGCTTCGAGGTCGTCAGGACCCCTTCGTGCCGACCGCCGCACTGAAGCACGATCAAGCCCGCACTCTCGATCGTGAAGCGAAAGGTACGGCCAGGCACGGCAGCAGGCTTGAGGTCGATGCGCCGGACGCTCGGAAACTTCATGACCGCGGGCGTCCAGAGCGCGAGCTGGAGAGCGAACCCGTCACCGTGTGGGTCGAGGCCAAGCTCCGAAAGTGCCGCAACCGCGTCACGATCGGCGAACCGGCGAAGCTCCCGATCGAAACCCGAGTCGACCTCGAGTACTTGGAGCCCGGGTTGTGCGAACGCGAAAGTGATGAACTCGAGCAGATCCTGCCGAGCCGCGAAGAAGCGGACCCAGGGCACGTCAGTTACTTGCCCTTGAAGCTGGGCTTGCGCTTGTTGACGAAGGCATCGACGCCTTCCTTCTTGTCCTCGGTCGCGAAGAGGAGGTAGAAGGACTTGCGCTCGAATTCGAGCCCCGCATCGAGGGTCGAGTTCCAGGCGAGATCGACGGCCTCGGTCGCGAGGCGCGCGGCCACTGGTGCCTTCTCCGCGATCGTGCGCGCCAGCGTCTTCACATCCTGCAGCCAGCTGACGGCGGGATAGACCTGGGCTACCAGGCCGATCGCCTTCGCTTCCTGAGCGCCGACGAACCGCCCGGTCAGGATGATCTCGTTCGCGACCCACTTCCCCACCGCGCGCGTGAGCCGCTGCGTGCCACCGGCCCCGGGGATGATCCCGAGGTTGATCTCGGGCTGCCCGAACTTCGCCGTTTCGGACGCGACGATGATGTCGCAGGTCATCGCGAGCTCGCAGCCGCCGCCGAGAGCGAACCCCGACACCGCCGCGATGATCGGCGTATTCACGCGGCGGATCGCCTCCCACCGCGCGGTGAGGTCCTGCGCGAGCATCGTGACCGGCGTCGCGGTGACGAAGCTCTCCTTGATGTCCGCGCCCGCGGCGAACGCGCGTTCATTGCCGGTCAAAACGATGCAGCGGATCTCCGGGTCTTCATCAAGCCCCTCCAGCGCGGCGACGAGCTCACCCATGACCTCTTCGTTGAGAGCGTTCAGGACATCCGGCCGGTTGAGTTGGACGATCGCGATCGGCGGCTCGCGCGTCACGAGGACGGTATTGGGCACTGCGACCTCCCGCGTGGAACTGGCGCCAGTATGCGCGACCGGCTTGATACCGGATGCCCCCGACAGCAGCGGTCCAAGCGCGGCTTCGCCCGCTAGCCTCGTCGGTCCGAGATGGCTGTCGTTGGCGAAGCGCTGTTCGAGGATCGCCGTCTGGAGCGCACGCTCCAGGTAGCGCGTCTTGCGGGCGCCCTGCTTGTTTTCGCGCTCGGGCCGCTCTTTCCGAGCCTCGCCCCGGGTCACGTTCTCCTCCTCGGTTCCGTCCTGCTTGCGTGGACGCTCATCAACACGCGCCTGGTCGAGGGCGCGCGGACCGCCGCCAGCTACGAGCGCATCGCGCGCTTCAGCTTCGTCTTCGACACATCCGTGGTCGTGTACGCGATCTGGGTCTTCGCCGCGGATCCGCAATGGACCTCCTGGGCCGTCGGCGTGCTCATCATCATCGGCTCGGCGTTCCGCTTCGGCCGCCTGGGCGCCCTGGCGTCGACCGCCATCA
>JANMSU010000363.1:0-3330 GCA_031389835.1 Chloroflexota bacterium | reverse complement strand
CTTGAAGGTGCGGCGGACCACCGCGGGCTGGCGGCTGGTCGGATAGATGACCGAGGCACCCGCGATCAGCACGATGAAGAAGCCGCCGAGCTGTTCGAACATGTGCGATAGCGGGAGGAACGAGAGCAGGCGCTGTTTCGGGCCGATCGGAAAGATCTGCGTTCCCGCGATCGCGTTCGACAGAACGTTGCGATGTGTGAGCATCGCGCCCTTGGGATCGCCCGTCGTCCCCGAGGTGAACACGACCTCGGCGAGGTCGTCGCCGGTGAGAGCGGCCTTGTCGAGCGGCGCGCACTCGCGCGCGAGATCGGGCAGCCGTTCCATCTCGTAAAGCGGCAGGCCGAGCGCCTGCGCGCGGGCGAGCGTCTGCGCGGACACGATCGCCCCGGTCGCGCGAGTTCGCTGGGCGATCTTCTGGGCGAAGTCGGGCATCGAGTTCACGTCAAGCGGCACCAGGATCGCGCCGAGTCGTAGGGCGGCGAGGAACGCGATCCCGTACTCGGGGCGATTCACGCCCCAGATGACGACGCGGTCGCCCTGCTTCAGTCCGCGGTCCTTCAGATAGCGCGCGACGCGCGGTACGACCTCATTGAGATCGCGATACGTCCACGCCCGCGTGCGGAAGCCGGGCCGAATGATCAGCGCGTCCTTGGTGCCGAACTTCTCTGCGGACTCCTCGATGATGTCGTTCAGCGTCTCCACGTTGCCCTCCCCTTCGCCGCTAGCTCGCGAGCGCCCTCAGCGCCTCTCGTCCCCCCTGCCGTACCGGTGGATAGTGTGAGAACAGGATGGTCTCCACGTCGAGTTCCGCCAGCCGCGCTATCGAGCGGCGCGCGAGGCCCATGTCGTCGGTGAAGAAGTAGTTCGGCAGCGTGACCTGTCCGCGCATGCGCTGCAGCAGATCACCGACGATCAATAGGCGACGTGTCGCCGAATACAGACAGATGCTCCCGGGAGTGTGACCCGGTGTGTGCAGCACGCGGAGCCCGCCCAGCAGCGGTAGCTCGTCCCCATCCTCCGCGGCGATCACGTCCGTGGGCGCCTGGGTGAGATAGGCGATGATCGCTCCCGGCGCTGGGCGCCCCCTGATCACCTCGCGAAAACGGATCCGCAGACGCTCCATGTCCGCCGGGTGCATCAAGACCTTCGCGCCGGAGGCTCGAGCGATCTCCTGAACGCCGCCGATGTGGTCTGGATGGCCGTGCGTGCAGACGATCCGCTTGATGTCCGTGAGGGCGTGCCCGAGCGCGCTGAGCTGGCGCCGCAACACGACACCCGAGCCGCGGTGGCCCGCGTCGATGAGCGTGAGCTCGTCCCCGAGGACGAGGAACGCGTTCACGCCGATAAGGCGCACGGCGTGCACATCCTGGGCGACTTCCATGGCTTGAATGCTAGGCCGCCCATGCGATGCTGCCGCCGATGCTCTCCGCCTTCCTCGTCGGCGCGGCCGCAGGTTACGCCATCGCCATTCCGGTCGGCCCGATCGCCGTGCTCATTCTCCGTACGGGTCTACGCCGCGGTTTCCGCCTCGCCGCGGCTGCGGGGGCGGGCACGGCGACCGCCGATCTGGTCTTCGCGTCGATCGCTCTCGTCGTTGGCACCGCGATCAGCGGCGCGATCACGTCGGTGCTGCTTCCCGTCCGCCTCGCCGCGGCCGCCGCTCTCGTAGCCCTCGCCATTCGTGGCCTTGTGCGCCGCCGTCGCGTGCAGGTCGACGCCGAGCCAGAGGCTCCGTCCTCCGCGCTGCGCGTGTATCTCCTCTTCCTCGGCCTCACGCTGCTCAACCCGGCGACGATCGTGTACTTCCTGTCGCTCGCGATCGGTCTGCCCGAGATCTCAGAGGACCTTGGCGCACGCGCGCTCTTCGTCATCGGTGCCGTCCTCGCCTCGCTCTCGTGGCAGACGCTTCTCGCCGCGATCGGCGCTGCGCTGCACACGCGGCTCACCCCACGCATGGAGCTGGCGACGACGCTGCTGAGCAGTGCGATCCTCCTGGTCTTCGCGCTGAAGATCGCATCCGACGCGCTCGCGCCCTAGTGGGAAGCTTGCACGCGAGAGCTACGCCACGAACGTTCGCCAGAGCAGGTTCGCGACCGAGAGGACGATCAGTACGACGATGGACTGTCGGAACCGCTTCGGATCGAGCCGGCCGCGGAGCGCGATCCCCGCGGCGAGGGCGAGCAGCGTCGGAACCAGGCCGAGCAGCCCGAGCGCGACGACCTCCGGCGTGAAGAGGCCCTGGGCCGAGTAGCCGATCACCTGCACGATCGCGTTGACCTCGAAGATCGCTGCGAGGGTGAAGACGAAGGCCGAGGCGCTCAGTCGCCGGCCGTGGAAGTACGAACCGACGAGAGGGCTCGCGATCGAGGTCGTGCCCTGAAGCACGCCGCCGACGAAGCAGACGACCGGACCGAGGATGCGCGCGCGCAGCGCCGCTGGATCATCGCCGAGAAGACGGTCGCCTCGCGCCAGGAACACCACCACGATGATCGTGATGAGGATCGCGAACGTCCGCTGATCGAGACTCGCCAGAAGCAACGTGCCGATCGCGGTGCCGATGGCCGATGCGACGAAGAGCGGCGCGATGCCGCGAAGCAGATCCCGCTCGCGAAAGCCCTGGATCAGCAGCAGGGAGTTCGACACCAGGATCGGGATGGTCACGATCGCGACGGCCATCCGCGGACCGAAGACGCCGGCCAGGATCGGCGTGGCGATGAGCGGCAGGCCCATGCCGCTCGTGCCTTTCGCCAGGCCGGCGATGGCCAGGCCGCCCGTCAGGACTAGGAGCTCTGTGAGACCCAATCGGCTTCTTCCACCAGCGCTTTCCAGTCCACCGGATGAAGCCGATCCGACTCGATGTGGTGCCGACCGGTCTTCGCGAGGTCTTTGCCGTTGACGCGGACGATGTCCGCGGTGTGATCGAAACCACTGCCGTGAACGAGTGCCGAGCCCACGCCGTACACGTCGACCGGCACACGGAGCGCCTCGAATCGCCTGATCTTCTCCGCGTCGAAGCCACCTGAGGCGACGATGCGCACGTGTCGGTAGCCGGCCTCGTCGAGAGCGGCGCGCAGGAGCTCGATCAGGCGCGGCGTGACGCCGCGCACGTCGCTGCCGCCGGCGACGCCCTCCTTCTCCTGCAGCTCGCGGACGATCGAGAGGTCCACCAACGACTCGCTGGTGTCGACACGCACGCCCCAGAGACGCTGTCCGAGCGCGTGCGCGACGCCGAGCGACGTGTTCACGACGTCGTTGCGGAAGTCGACGAGCGCGGTGACGTTCACGTGGCCCTCGGGCGTGCCCTGGGCGGTCAGGTGGCCCACGCCATCC
>JANMSU010000265.1:0-16608 GCA_031389835.1 Chloroflexota bacterium | reverse complement strand
GCGGTCGCATCCGGTCGTTCGCGCAGGAACTCCGCGTTCGTTCGTATCGTCGACAAGGGCGTTCGGAGCTCGTGCGATGCATCCGCGACGAACCGCTGCTGCGCGGCCAGCGCGGCGGCAAGCTCGGCCTGCGCGGACTGCAGCCGCTCGAGCATCGTGTTGAAGCTCGTGGTCAGCCGGCCGACCTCGTCGTGACTCCGACTTAGCGCGATGCGCTGCGAGAGATCGCCGGTGGTGCCGATGGCCGCGGTCGTCTCGGCCAGTGTGACGAGCGGCCGGACGGCCCGCCCGGCGACGAGCCACGACACGATCGCGACCACGATCAGCGTCACGATCGCCGCGATCACGAGGAAGGCACGAAAGCCGGCGATCTGGTCGTCCACGAACGCCGTCGACTGACCGGCCACGACGACTCCGCTCGCGGATGGGCTCGCCCACTTACGGGCGACCACCCGAAGCGCGGGCGGCTCCGCGTTGCCTCTCGGTGCGAGCCCCGCGGCCGCGATCGTGGCCACCGATCGACCTTGCTCGTTCGCCTCGACCACGACCGCGGCGGGAATGCGCGGTGGCACGCCGCCTAAGTGCCCCGACGCGTAGCGAACGGTCCCGTCGGCGGCCAACAAGAGGAGGAACGGCTCGGTGCTCGCGCCCAGATCGATCACGACGAGCGGTCGGTCCGCGGTCGGCGCCGCGTCACCGCGCTGCAGCGCCGCGGCAGCGGCATCCGCCATCGCCGCCAGCGTGCGGTCCTGCTCCTCGCGCGTGCCGTTCGCCCCCAGGCCTGAGAACAGAATGATGAACAAGAACATCGCAGCGGCGGCCACGCCGGTCCCGTAGAGCGCGAGCCTTCGTCGAACCGACATTTACTGCTCCCGCAGAACGTAGCCGACGCCGCGGACCGTGTGAAGCACTCGCGATCGGCCTTCTGCCTCGAGCCGCGCGCGCAGATCGGCGATCGTCACGTCGACCACATTCGAGATCGCATCGCTCTCGACGCCCCACACCGACTCGAGGAGCTGATCACGCTCGAGTACCTGACGCTGGTGACGCAGGAAGTGCTCGAGGACGTTGAACTGCAGCGCGGTGAGCTCGACGATCTGGTCGCCACGCCGGACCTCGTGCGCTGAGACATCCATCACGAGGTCCGCGCAGCGAAGGAGCTCGCGATCGCCCGGCTCACGCCGTCGAAGCAGCGCGCGCACTCTTGCGAGGAGCTCGTCGTAGGCGAAGGGCTTGACGAGATAGTCGTCCGCACCCGCATCCAAGCCGGCGACACGCTCGGAGACGGCGTCGCGGGCGGTGAGCATCAGGATCGGGACATCCGAACCCGCGCGCAGCCGACGGCACACCTCGAGGCCGTCGATGCCCGGAAGCATGACGTCGAGGACGACAAGGTCAGGCGGGCGCTCGCGCGCTTCTACGAGCGCGTCGGAACCGTTGGCCGAGACATCGACGGAATATCCCTCGTAAGCCAGCGCGCGCCGGAGCGACGCTCCAAGGCGAGCATCGTCGTCAACCACGAGGACCCGCCTGCGCGCGCTCACGCGCGGATGATGGCAGGGGCGCTTCGGTCGGTGCCTAGGACTCCATGGTGATGACCTACACCGCGAGGGCGAGGACAGCCGACGGCGTACGTGCCGCCAGCCACGGCTCGAGGTCTTCTGGTCGCAGCGCCTTCGACAAGAGGAAGCCCTGGTAACGGTCGCAGCCGAGCTCCCGTAGAGCGAGCCGCGTACCTTCGCGCTCGACTCCTTCAGCCACGGCGATGCAGCCGAGGTTGTGAGCGAGATCGATGGTGGCACGCACTATGACCGCGCTTCGCGTGTCCTGGTCCATCGTCCCGACGAACGAGCGATCTATCTTGACCTCGTCGATGGGAAGGCGATTCAAGTACGCCAGTGACGAGTAACCGACGCCGAAGTCATCGACGGCGAAACGGACGCCGAGCTCTCGCAGGTCCGCGAGGATGCCTACTGTGCGATCCGGGTCGACCATAAGGGCACTTTCCGTGATTTCGATGGTCAACGGACCACTCGCGGCTGGGTAACGCTCCACCAGCACGGCGAGCTGCCGTGGCAGGTCTGGGTCCAGGAGGCTGCGCGCTGACAGGTTGATCGAGAGTCCGCGGCCGACGCCCGCGGGACCGAGTTGACTGAATGAGATCAGTGCTTCGTCCATCGTGATGCGGGTGAGCGGGCGCATGAGCGCGCTGCGCTCGGCTACGGCGATGAATTCGCCGGGCGGCACAGGGCCGAGCACCGGACGGACCCAGCGAGCGAGCCCTTCGAAGCCCACGATGCTGTCATCGGCCAGCGAAGCGATCGGCTGGAGATGGGAACGGATCTCGCGACGCTCGGCATGCTGTTCGATCGCGGTGCGAAGATCGGTGGCGAACACGAGCCGCTCGACGTTGGTCGTTTCCTGCAGCGCCGCGTATACCGCGAAGCTCTCCTGCTGGCGCTTCGCCGCGTACATCGCGATGTCGGCGAGGCGAAGCAGCGTGCCGGCGTCCCGTCCGTGCGACGGATACATGACGATCCCAAAGCTCGCGGCGGCACTGACCCGTTGGCCATCGGCATTGATCTCGAAGGGCTCCCGCAGCGCGTCGATGAGCGTCTTCGCAACGCGGACCGCGCCGGCCTGCGTGGCGCCGGGCAGGATGATGGCGAACTCGTCGCCACCAAGGCGCGCGACCGTATCGGCCTCGCGCACCTGCTGTTGGAAACGCTTGCCGATCTGGCGCAGGAGCTCGTCACCAGACTCATGGCCGAAGGTGTCGTTCACGGCTTTGAAATCGTCGAGGTCGGCAAGAAGGAGCGCGACGCCACTGCCGTTCCGCTCACAGTTCCTGATCTCCTGCGTGAGCCGATCGTTCAGGAGCGTGCGATTGGGTAGCTGGGTGAGCGCATCGTGCAGGGCCCGGAATTCGAGCTCGCGCATGAACTCCCGTCGCTGCGTGACGTCCTCGATGAAGATGGTGATACCGGTGTGACCGTCGGGACTCTTCATCGACGCCGCCGACAACGAGACTTCGATGTCCTCGCCGCCCTTGCGCTGCGCGACCGTGTCCACGTTGAGCACGGTGCCATGCGCCTCCACGCGTTGGATGAGCACAGCGAAATCCTCGCGACGGTGGTCCGGCAGCAGGCGCAGTGGCTCGCCAAGTACCTCTTCAGGCGCGTACCCCAGGAGCTTCTCCGCCGCCGGGTTCCAGAGACGGATCAGGCCAGCGTGATCGATCTGGATCACGGCGATCGGCGATGTGTCGACGAGCGTCCGCAGATGGGTCTCCCGGTCCTGCATCTCGCCACGTCGCTGCTCCGCCTGATCGAAGAGGCTCCGGATCTCTAGTGGCGGAGCGATGGCCGCGGCGATGAGCGCAAGGGATTCGAGATCTTCCGGCTTGAATGCACCGTCTCGGAGGGTGACGACCAGAACGCCAAGTGTCGTCGTCGAGCCAAGAAGCGGGAACGCCGCCACACTCCGCGGCTGCAGCTGCGACGCCGCGATCGCGCCCGGGTCAAGGTCGCGCTCGGACACCACGACCGGCACGCCCCGCTGGAAGGCTGAACCGACGATGCCCTCTCCCGCCTCGAGCTCTGGCTTGGTCTGAGCACTCGGACCCGCACCGTCGGTGGCAAGACGAAGGACCCCCGCGCGGTCGTCCCAGCAGTAGATGAGGCTCCGCTCGACGCCCATGAATCGACTGAGCTCTGAGACGGCACGACTGCAGAATGTCGCGCGATCGACGAGACCTTTGCCGACGCTGGCGATCTCGTACAGCGTCCGGCGCTCTTCGTCGCGCCTACGAGCCAGGTGGCGACGTTCGGCATCCTCGAGCTCGCGGTGCACAACGACACCGAGACGGTTCAGATTCCCTTTGGCGACATAGTCGCGCGCGCCGGCGCGCATCACGTCGATGGCTGCCCGCTCGCCGATCTGGCCGGAAACGATCACGAACGGCACGTCCCGCCCGAGCTCGCGAACGATCGACAACGCTTCGGCCGATCCGAAGTCGGGCATGCTGTGGTCAGAGAGAATCAGGTCCCAGGACGTTTCCAGGAGTGCGGCCCGGAGCTCCCCGGGCGTCTCGATGCGCTGGGCAACAAGCTCAAACCCGGCGTGCTGGAGCTCGCGGATCACGAGCTCCGCGTCCAGCGGGTTGTCCTCGATGAGCAGCGCCTTGATCGCCTTGGTCACGCGGTCACCACAGCGACGGGCATCTCGTTCAGGACGAGCCAGTACACGCCCAGCTGGCGGACTGCCTCGACGAACTCGTCGAACTCAATGGGCTTGCGCACATAGCTGTTTGCGCCGAGGTCGTAACCACGAACGAGATCCTGCTGCTCGCGCGACGACGTCAAGATGACCACGGGGGCGCGCCGCGTTCGCTCATCGGCGCGGATCTGCCGCAGGACGCCGAGGCCGTCCAGCTTGGGCAGATTGAGGTCGAGAAGGATCAAAGCAGGCAGGTCGGCAGGATCGCGTCCCGCCCAAGCACCGCGTCCGAAGACGAAATCGAGTGCTTCCTCGCCGTCGTGCGCCACGACCACTTCGTTGGCGATGAGGTTGCGGTCGAGCGCTCGCACCGTCAGCTCTTCATCGTCCGGGTTGTCTTCGACCAGAAGGATGCACTTCTTGCTATTCATCTCGTCTCCTTGTTTATTGGGGCCGGGCGACCGGCAGGGTGAACGTGAACATCGCGCCGTGGCCAACGGTGCCCGTCGCCGCGATCCGTCCGCCGTGCCGCTGCAGGACGCGCTGCACTGTGGCGAGGCCGATGCCGTTGCCTTCGAACTCGCGCATCGAGTGCAGTCGCTGGAACGGCACGAAAAGCTTGTCGACTCTGGCCTGATCGAACCCCGCACCGTTGTCGCGCACGGAGTACGAGAGCTGACCCTCGCGGATGTCGGAGTCGACGTCGATCGAGGCGTCGGGCGTCCGGCGCGTGAACTTCCACGCGTTGCCCAGGAGATTGGTCAGGAGCACGCGGATCAGGCGTTCGTCGCCATTGGCGAATACGCCGTCTTGGATCCTGACCTCGACCGCGCGCGCAGGCTCCAGCGTGCGCAGGTCGGCAACCACCTCGTGCGCGATGGCGCTCAGGTCCACACGCTCGCGACGGAGGTCTTGTCGCGTGATACGCGACAGAACGAGGAGATCGTCGATCAGCTGACCCATGCGTGTCGCCGCGGCCTGGACGCGGCCGAAATCCCGTCGGCTCGCCTCGCTCAGCGTCGTCGCGGGGTCCGAGACGATCGCCCGCGTGAATCCCTCCACAGCCCGGAGCGGCGCGCGCAGATCGTGCGAGACGGCGTACGCGAAGCTCTCGAGCTCCTGATTCACCGCAGCGAGCTGGACAGTGCGCTCCTCGACGCGTCGCTCGAGGCCGTGCTGAAGGGCGGCGTTCTCAGCCGCCAGCTTGTTGAAGCCGATCGATAGCTCGCCGATCTCGTCGTCCTGGATGACAGGAGCTCGAAATTCGCGATGCTGCTGCATGAAGGCCGCGAGCGCGCCTTCCAGCGCCTTGATCGGGCGTGCGACGGTCGAGGTGATGATCACGACCGAGCCGACCATCACGGCGAACAGGACCACCAGCAGACCGATCCGAGCCGCCTGGGCGGCGTCGAGTAGCGCGACCGCCGCGGCGTGATCGGACGCGACAAGATCGATGGCCAGACGGCCCGTCGCCTCCGCCAGGTAGGTCTCCAAGAGGATCAGGACGGCAGCGACCGCGACGGCCGCCGATACCCGGCCCACTATCGGCCCTCGGGTGACATCGCCGATGGCGTGCGCGAACAGCGCGGCAGCGATGAGGATGAGCACCACGGCGGAGTCGAGCCGCACCGCTAGAGGAAGGATCGCCGCGAGCAGAAACTGCGATTGGACCACGTACGCGAGGAAATTCATCGTGCCGATCCCCAGGATCAGGCCCGCGGCAGCGGCGACAACGTGTGCGCTCCAGGGGCCGAACGGGCGTCGTGCGCTGATGAACACACTGAGACAGGCGATCGCGAGGAGTAGGCTCACATTTACGTCGATGTGCTCCGGGCGGCCGGCCGAGACCAGGTCGACCAGCTTCGGCGCGATGTCGCCGGTCATGACTGTGATGACGATCCCGATCACGGCCAGGGACGTTCCGAGGCCCGCGAGAGCCAAGGCCAGCCGTGCGTAGCCGGCGCGCAGGCCGAATAGCGCGACCGCGCCGCCGCACACCAGCGTTGTCGCTGCGATGAACGGTCTCAGGCTGGCAGTGGACTCCTGAGCACCGACCGGATCGATCGCCCAGCGCAGGAGGTCGATCGCAGCCACGGCACAGGCGACCGCTGCGAGCAGCACCCCGAAATGGCGCGGCAAGTCACGACGCGAGCGATCGTTGTCGTGGAACATGAGTAACCGTCCTGTTCAGCCGCCGAGCGGGAACGACACAACTGTGTATTGCGCTGGGGCCAGTGCAACCCGTACTTACCTCCCCCTGCACGTTGTGGAGTGCAGCCCGTTTGGTTCGGGCCAGAATGGCCGGGCGGTCGGCACGACCATTCGATGCAGTTCAGGCACCGTGCGCGCATGACCGATCGGTCATGCCCCCCGTCTAGCCACGCCCTGAACATGGACTGCGCCCCCCCGGCTGACACGCGAGAGCGAAGACCTATGAGAGGAGTGCCCATGGCGAACCTGCTGCCATGCGCGAATACCAGTGCGCCCCGGAACTGACGCCGGCGTCGTACCGTGGAGTCACGAGAAGGTGATCGCGGCGCAGCCGCGGGGCGCTCACGCGGCGGCGACGCCGCGGCGCCGCGGTGTGCTCAGTGGACTGGTCGTGATGGCCGTAGGCACGACCTTCGTCCTGCAGGCGCTCGGCGTCCCCGGATCGTCGTCCTATCTATTCATCGCGCTCGGCGCGGCCTTCACCGCTGCGTACATCCGCGCCAACCGGCAGTACGTGTACCTCGTTCCGGCGGCGATCTTCTTGTCGTTCGGTGTCGCGCTGCTACTACCGACGTGGTTCGTGCTTAGACCGGAAGTCATCGCGCCCAGCTTCATCGGCCTCCTCGCGCTCGGCCTGCTCCTCGTCTCGATCCTCGCGTCCGAGCGGCGCTGGCCACTCATACCGGCGGCGCTGCTCGGAGCGGTGGCGCTCGTCGATCTCATCGGCGGCATCGCGATCATTCCGACCGCGGCGGCGCCGTTCTTCGTTCCGGTGGTGCTGCTCGCCGTCGGCGCCTACCTGCTCGTCGAACCACAGGGTTGACACGGCAACGGCTTAGGACCATCGGCGGTTTCCTGGCGGGGGTCGCATTGCTGGCCCTCGCCCTCACCGTGCGCAACTACGGCGTCTCGACGCCGACGACGCCGGCTTCGATCGCAGGGTGCGACGGCTCCAGTTCCCGGGCGGCAATCCAGTTCTGCATCGAGCTCTTTACGACCCCGGTTGCGACCGTGACGCTGGCCGGCGGGCCGGGCGTCCTCGATCAGCTCCCCGCCTGCGGAGCACGTACCGGGATGGCCCCTTCGTTCTGTGTCGACCTCGCCGCCGCGGTCCCGACGGGGACACCAAGACTTCCACAAGCGACATCCGATGGCGAGCCATGCGCGCCATCGCGAACTGAGGCGCCGATCTTCTGCCTCGGCGCCGTCGCGGCGGGTGGACCGCAGGGCAGGCAGGCAGCGATCACCTATCTCGCGGAACGCGGGGGACTCAACACGCGGCCTCTCGACATCGCGGGCGTGCACCTCCAGTTGGACCGGCTGATCGGACCAGGAGACGCGGACCGTCTCCGCTCCGCTGTTGCCGTCGACCTCGCGGCGGTCGAGGCGTACTTCGGCCGCACCTTCACGACATCGCCGACGATCTTCGTGCTCGCGACACCGTCCGGCTACGCGGACGCGCTGCGAGAGCTGCTCGGCTACACCCCGGCCAACGCGGCAGCGCTCGCGGTGCAAAGCGGTGGGCTGTACGTGAGCGACCCCTCGGTCATCTTCGTGAACTGGTCGTACCGCGGATCGGGTCCTCTCCTCGTGATGAGGCATGAGCTGACGCACGTGATGCTGCGCGAGATGGTCGGTCGCGACACGACAACGCCAGCGTGGATCGACGAAGGCCTCGCGACCCTTGTCCAGAACACCGCGCGCAACGCGAGCGGTGCGCCTACCGCGGGTCCCGCGATCGCGCTCGCGCTCCTCGCGCAGCGGCGCATCGCGCTCGACGACCTGGACTCGCTCGCGCAGTGGCCCGCGAGGAACAGCGCGATAGCCGGCTACGCGTACGAGGTCTCCGAGAAGGGCGTCCGGGAGCTGCTTCGCCATGTCTCGCTCCCGGTGCTGATGCAGATCCTCGCTACGCAGCGCAGCAGCAGCTCGTTCCAGGACGCGTACGCGCAGGTCACGGGTGAGCGCTATTCGGTGTTCCTCGAATCGTTCGCGCGCAAGGCCGCGGCCTGCTCCCCGGCGATCGCCATCGGTCCGCTCGGCGCCGACGGCAATCTCTCGTATCTGGCCAGCGGATTCGCACCCAAGCGGACGGTGCATATGACGATCTCCGGCCTCGCATACGAGCTGGCTTTCGATGCCGAGGCCGACAAGTACGGACTCTATGCGGGGACATTCGGATCGACCGCACCCGCGGGACGTTACGAGATCCGCGCTTCCGATGGGACCGCGTCGTCACCGCGCGTGGCGATGGACACCGGCGCGTCCCGACCGAGCGTGGTGACGACACCCGACGTATGCACCAATTGACGCGCCGTCGGCTCGCGTGGGTGGATGACCGGTCGGTCATGACCTTTGCAGGTGCTCACGCCATGCTGGTCGCGTGACCGATCGTTTCATGGACCGTCGGACTTTGCCCTCGCTGCTGCTCGCGGAGCCGCTTGGGCTCGCGACGTTGCTGGCGCGCGAGACACGCGACGGCATCGCGATCGTCGGACCGGACGGTGAGCTCGTTTTCTGGAATGCGGCGGCGGGGGCGATCACCGGATGGTCGTCGCACGCGATCGCACAGACAAAGGTCGGTGAATTCGTCACGGATCCGCAGACGCTCGTCGAGATCCGTGAGGGCAAATGGGTCGAGGTCCGCCAGGCCTCCCTCGCTGTCGGCGGCAAAGCGCACGTCATCGTGATGTTTACCGACGCGACGTCGCAGGTGCGCCTGAAGGACACGCGTGCCCAGCTTCGGGCGCTCGGGCTCATCGATACGGTGACAGACCTTCCGGGCCGTGAGATCGCGATGCTGCACGTCGAGCAGGCCATCCGCATGGCGAAGCGCGACCAGCGGTCGGTTGGTCTCATGAGCCTCAAACTCGACCGGTTCCGGCAGCTACGCGAGGGCCCCGATGGCCACGCCTCCGCCGACGAGGTCGTGCGTCAGTTCTCGAAGCGGATCACCGCGTTCGTCCGAGCGAGCGATGTACCGGCACGATTGGCGGACGACTCGTTCCTCGTCGTGCTCGCGGCGCTGACCACGAGCAACGACGCGGCGGTGGTCGCGGTCCGGTTGCTCCTCGTGCTCGCGGAGCCGTTCGACGTCGTCGGTCACGCGCGGACCGTGCACTGCAGCATCGGCGTCGCGGAGTTCCCACGGGACGCTGCGGATGCGGTCACAGTGCTCGGCGCCTCGCTCGCTGCCGCCGACCGAGCGCAGGTCCTTGGCGGCGGTCGCTATTGCGTCGCCTCTGAGCAGAACGGTGCACGCGAGAGCGTTTCACCAGCTGCCCCCTCCTCCACCACCTCCGCCCCCGCCGGATCCACCGCCGCCACCGCCGCTGAAGCCGCTGCCTCCACTGCCGCCGGGCGTCGAGGCGATGGTGGACGAGACCTGGCTCGAGAACGAGCTGAGATTGCTCGACAGATCATTCGCTGAGAACGCCCCGAGTGAGCTGCCGGTGTACCAGCCCGACGTCGCCTGCGTCGCGTCGATGTCCTTGAAGGCGTTGGCCCACTTCTCGACGCAGCCAAACACGATCGCGTACGGCAGATAGTCGGAGAAGATGTTCTCCCGCTCCGCGAAGCGCTGCCGGTCGGTCTCCGCGATCTCCATGTAATGACGGAAGCCGAGCGTGCGGCGTAGCAGTTCCGCGCCCTCGCGCGTTTTGCGCGGCATGCGCGACGAGACGCCGATGAGCGCCAGCGCCGGCACGAGCGCGCCGAGCCCGACGAGCCCCGCGCCCAGCGACGACCCGAGCCCGAACACCAGGAACGCCGCGACGACGATCGCGCCAACGCCAAGCGCGGCGTAGATCTGGCGAACGTGCTGCGGATCGGCCGTGAACCACTTGCGCTCCACCGAGTCTCCATAGAGCTCGCGCTGTGCTTTCGCGAGCGTCGTGAAGAAGCGCTTCTTCAACGCCGAAAGCTTCACCTCGTCGGTGGGCTCCGTCTCGAACTCGGCGCGTGTCTCGTCAGCGGCACCGGCACGGGCGCTGAACCGCTGGATCAGTGAGACCACCGCTCTCTGTGCCGCGTCGAGGGCTCCGCGTCCGAAGAGTCCGTCGTAGATCGTCCGCTCATATGGCTGAAGCCCATCGGGATCGGCCTTGCCCACCGTGCGCGTGAGCGTCCAGTCCTTCTGGCCGAGCCCGAAGATCCCGGTCGCCGGCAGCTCGGTGATCGTGAGGTAACCGCGCACGGCGAGATCCACGATGGTCGCCGTCACGTCTTTCGTGTCCGCGAACTCGTCGATGAGCAGACCGGCCTGCGCGGGCCGGACCTTCTCCGGTGGCTCGTACTCGGCGACGATCGTCTCGTGCTCGCGGTCGTCGCGACCCGCGGTCCACCAATGCCGAGCGACGAGGCCGAGGCCGCCGAGCATCGCGATCAGCGCGCCACCCACGGTGAAGGGGTTCACCTCGAAGTACTCCGCGATCTCGCGGTCGCGGCGCTGGAGGATCGGCGCCGGTGCGTTCACGGCGCCTTTGCGCAGCGCAGTCACGATCGTGAGCTGGTCTCCCGTGGGCAGCGCGCTCGTCGCGCTGAACGCCGCCTCTCGTGGCGAGAACGAGCTGCGGCAGGCCTTCGTCGAGCCCCGCGGCCCTTCGAAGCAGGTCACCGTCGTGAATGCGTCGAACGCAGTGCGCACCGTCGCGCTGACGAGGCGCATCGGTACGTCCCACGCGCCGCCGTTGACGTTCCAGAACAGCTCGTCATGTTCGGCGAACGGGTTGAGCGCGCCGCGCACGGTGTAGTTGATGCGGTAGGTCTGTTGCCCGGTCACGATCCGGTCGGCGTCGCCGATCCGGATGCTGAAGTTGGGACCATCGCCCTCGCTCGTGTCGTACGTCAGGTTCCGCCCGCTCCCGTCGCGGACGGACCGCACGTCAACGTCGTAGACCCGCAGCATCTTTGGATCCGCATCCCACTGATAGCGCACCGGGATCACGCGGAAGATGCCGTGCCGATCTTGCAGCGTCAGGAAGTCGACGTCGATGGATTCGGTGATGGCGAGAGTGCCGTCGCGCTGGATCTCGATGTCCGCGGCGAAGCGGTCGATGACCCAGCCATCGTCGGCGACCGCAGGTGCCGAGAGCAGCAGCAGTGCGGCGACGACGGCGAGACCCGCGAGAGCGGCGAGCCGATGCGGGCCCCGGCTCATTCCAGGAGTGTGGCGAAGACTGTGGCGAGCCCCAGGAACGTCAGGAAGCCGGAGATGTCAGTGATGGTCGTCAGGACGATGGACGACGACTGCGCAGGGTCCTGACCGAGCGCCTTCATCACGAGCGGGACCGCCGCCCCCGATATGCCCGCGATGCTCATCGAGATGACCATGGCGGTACCGATAACAAGCGCCAGACCGATGCTCTGACTCCAGACATAGACCGCGATCGCGGTGACGGCCGCGCAGGCGAAGCCGTTGATGATCCCGGTCCCGGCTTCCTTCCAGATCAGCCGCGGCCAGTGCGTTGGCCGGACCTCGCGCAGGGCCAAACCACGCATCGTCACCGCCAGCGCCTGCATGCCGCTGTTGCCGGATTGTCCCGCGACCACGGGCATCAACACCGCGAGCGCGGTGAAGCGCGCGATGGTCCCTTCGAACAAGCCGACAACGAACGCCGCCGCGAACGCCGTGGCGAGGTTGATCTCGAGCCATGGCAAACGCTGGCGGACGGCGACGCGGACGCGCGAGAGCGCGCGCTCCTCTTTGCCGACGCCGACCATCGTCTGCATGCTCGCGGTCGCCTCAGCCTCGGCCGCGGCGACGAGCGTTCGGTAGCGGATCACGCCGACGAGCTTGGAGTCTCCGTCGACGACCGGCAGTGTCGCGACGCGTCGCTCGTCGAGCGCCTTGACGACCTCCTCGCGCGAGGCGTTCACGAAGACCGAGATCGGCTCGCCGCGGATGAGGTCGCGCAGCTGGGTCTCGGGCTCCGCGGTCGCGATCTCGCCCAAGGGGACCGCACCGGCGAGGCGGCCCTGCGCGTCCATCAGATAGATCGAGCCGAGCTCCTTTTCCTTGAACGTGCGCATCTTCCGCAGCGCTCCCTCCACCGTCGTGTCCGGCCCGAAGGCACTGATGCGCGGGTCCATCAGAGCACCCGCGGATTCCGCGGGGTACGCGAGCAGCTCACGTATCTGCTGTGCGATGCGCTCGTCGAGCCGGGCGAGCTGCGATTCGCGTACGGCCGGGTCGAGCCCGCCGATGATCGGCGCCGCCTTGGCCGGGTTCGTGACGGCGAGCATGGCGCGCACGAGGACGTCGTCGAGCAATGACAGCACGTCCGCCGCGACGCGTGGATTGAGACGCTCGAGGATCTGGGCGGCGGCCGTCGGCGTGGGCGCGCGGGCCAAGAGCAATGCGGTGTCCTCGGGGGAGCGCTCGTTGAGGAACGCCGCGACCTCCTCGGGGTGGTGGCGCAGGTACTCACTGTTGAGAGCGCGCGCCGTCTCAAGCTCGATATCGGCGAGCGTGAGGATCTTCCCCGCTACGCGGTCGATCGCGCTGGTCGCTTCAGCCACGCGGACAGTATCGCCGAACGACCGAGCGCTCGGCCCGCGTCAGGCGGTCCGCTTGACCTCGATCTTCCCTTCGTGTCGACGCACTTCGTAACGCGGCTGCGGGTAGACGGCAGGACCGCGGTTCACGCTGCCGTCCGCGAGCTCGAAGCGTGAGCCGTGGCATTTGCATTCGACCCGCGTGCCGTCGTCCACGAGCTTGCCGTCCGCGAGCGAGCAACCCTGATGCGAGCAGGTGTCGTGTAGCGCGAAGATCTTCTCGCCGCGGCGCACGACGACGAGCGTCTGTGCGCCTGCCTTCGCTTTCGTCAGCTTGTCTTCGGGCACGCTGTCGAGGTCGAGCGCCTGCCACTTGGTGCCGCCGCCGCGCCAGGCATGACGATCGACCTGGCTGCCGAGATTGAAGACGAGCTCGCCTCCGAGGTAACCGCCGACCACAACGAAGAGAAGTCCGATACCCGCCGCGAGCGCCGCGCCGTTCTCGACGAGTGGCCACCACCCCAGGCGCGCTCCGAGCGAGACGAAGTAGAGGAGTGCCGCGATCAGCATCGACGTCGAGTGGAGGCTGCCGATGCGCTTTCCCGCCCCGCCCAGGTCGAGGTAATCCGCGTAACCGGCGAGTGCCGACGCGAGCATGCTCACGAACCCGATGCCGATCGCCCACGTCGCTCCGGTGGGCTGCCCGACGACATCGAGGACGGTGCCGACGATGAGCGCGCCGATCGGAACATCGGTAAGCATCGGATGGACCGGATGGCCGAGCCACGTCCCATGCAGGAAGTCCCGCAGCGCCGGGAACGGTCCATAGATGGCGCGGAAGATGCGCTGCATCAGATCGCCAAGCGGGTCGGCCCAGACGGCCTGCGCGTTCAGGATGGGTTCGAGCCAGCGACGCAGCATTGCGCCGCGATTCTATGGCTAGCGGATGGTGACCGAGCTTGCCCCCGCGTTGACTTTGACCGTGACGCGGGCAGTCGCCGAACCGTATCCGGCCGTCTCAGCCGAGTTGTTGCCCGCCACGACCCGCGAGTTCGTGCTTCGGAGCGAGAGCAGCGCGCCATCCATGGTCACGCGCGCTTCGACGCCTTCGGGAACCTCGATGACGATGCTTGACGCGCCGGCGTTGACCTCGATGCTCACCGCCGCGGTCGGCTTCGGGAGCGTGAGCGTGAGCGACGCCGCGCCGACGTTCAGCTCGGCCTTGGTAACTGTGACGCTGCTTAGGTCGATGAAGAATTCACCGGCCCCGCCGTCGATCGTGAGATCGGTGGGGATGTCGCTCGCGATACGTGCCTCCACGTCGATCGCTGTGCCGCTGACATGGCGAGCGCCGCTCTGATCGATGCGCACGTCCGCGTGCTGGCCGCTTCGCTCGAACTCCGCCTTGCGGAGCCGCAGGTCGTCATTGCCGCTGTGCGCCTCGACCAGCGTCGTGCTCCCCCCGCTCACGCGGAATCGGCCCGCGCCGCCGTTGAGCTCGAGCGACAAGGAGGTCGCGCCCTGCCGCGCGACAGACACGTCGCGCTCGCCCCCGCGGGCGTCGCCGAAGCTGAAGACCGGACCACCGACGAAGCTGGGCTGCGTCGCGAGCAGGACCAGCCCGAGCGCGATGACCCCGACGTCGATACCGAGCGCGGCGACTGGCCAGCGGCGGCCGATCGCGATATCGACGCCGGCAAGGATGAGCAGGAGTGGCCAGAGGGTGAGGAGCGAAAGCGCCGTCACGCCCGGAATGAAGCCGAAGTTCACGAGCAGGAAAACAAGACCGATCGTGATCAGGATGAGCGGCCAGGAGAGACTTCGGCGCGCGGTCAACGCCGCACCCGCTGTGCGAGGAGCAATACACCGATCCCGATGAAGACCAGCGGCCACGCGAGATCCCACCGGACGAGTCGGAACAGACCGGCATTGCTGAGGAGGAAGATCGCGCCGAGCGCGATCAGCACGACTCCGAACGCCGCGCGGTTGCGCTCAGCGACTTCGGGGTCGGCCGGCCGTGCAGGTGCCGGTGGCGTGATGATCTTTGCGGTCGCCGCGGGGTCGCTGCCTACGGCAGTCTCCACGGTGGACGTCGTCACATCGGACTTGACGAACGGCGCGGGCTGGCCCGGGAGCGGCACAAGCACGACGAGGGCGATGTAGCCCAAGAGGCCCAGGCCGCCGGTGAGGATCGTGCCCACGACGAAGAAAACGCGCACGAGCGTGGCATCGACCTGCAGGTATTCCGCGATGCCGCCGCAGACGCCGGCGACGACCTTGTTCGTGGTGCTCCGTTCAAGACGCGTTGGCATAGGTCACCCTTTCTCGTAGCTCGTGCGCCGTAGCGATGGCCAGCGCGACAAGCAGGCTCAGTGGTACGACGGGCTGCTGCGCGATCTCCAAGGTCGCGCTCGCGGGCACCGCGAGGGCCGCGAGCAGCAGCAGAGCGACGTCAAACGCATTGGCGACGGCGGTCGGCAGTAGGAGGGCGACGGCGGACCACACCGCGACCGCGCCCATGGAGACCAGGCCGACCGCGACGAGCGCGCTGACGACGGCGAGACGCGGGCGCTGCGCCGTGACCGCGATCGCGGCGGGATCGAAGATCGGGGCGCGTTCGTCCGGTTCGAGGCGGAGCGCCCTCCTCAGGATCGTCTCGTCCAAGAGATCGTCGTTTCGATCGGTCACAGCCGTGCCTCCAGCGATGCGCGCAGCAGCGATCGCGCGCGGAGGAGCTGGACACCGACGGTCGCGGCCGGCCGGCCGGTCACCGCCGCGATCTCCTCGATCGACAGCTCGCTGAAATAGCGGAGCACGACTGGCACGCGATAGAGCTCGGGAAGACCGGCCACGGCCGTGCGCACGCGGTCGCGCTCTTCGCGCGACACGAGCGCCCCCTCCGGCGTCTGGGCGGGATCGGCAACACCGACCGCCTCGTCCACTTTCGTCGTGCGCGCCCGCTCACGCGTGCGCGACCGACCGACGCTGATCGCCTCGTTCGCGGCGATGCGCAGCAGCCAGTGACGGACCGGTCGCGTCTGGTCGTAGCGAGCCCAGCTGCGGTACGCCTTGAGGAACGCCGTGCTGGCCGCCTCCCGCGCCGCGTCGCGGTCGCCGAGGATGCGCAGCGCCACCCCATAGACCTCGTCCTGGTGCTCGCGGACTGCGTCGGCGAAGATCACGCGGCCGGCGCCAGCGAAGGCCGCTGGAAAGAGCGCGGCCAGGCTGGCATGAGCGGTCATTCTCCCTCCATACGCCGGCGAGGCTGCGCTCATTTCGCCAGCCGGTGCAGCGCGGCCGATCAGAACGGCGGGTTCGGTAATGCCGGCGGAAGGAGCCGCAGGAGGATGCTCGCGACGATCTGGATGAGGAGCAGGGCGATGAACGGCGAGAAGTCCATCGCGCCGGCCATCGGCAGGTACCGCCGAATCGGAGCCAGCACCGGCTCCGTGACATTCCACACGAGCTCGTTCAGCCCGAACGGAAGACGCAGGGGGACCCACGACATGACCACGCGCACGAAGATGGCGAGCACCAGGGCCTGCGCGGCGATGTTGATGAGCGCCTCCCGGAACACCAGGAGGAAACACTCTGTGCACACCTACTGATGGAGCGGCGAAGGCCGCTCCAGAAAGCCGGAGCCGAAGGCGGAGGTCACGGTCTTTTCGGCACGTCGAGCCGGTA
>JANMSU010000256.1:0-3860 GCA_031389835.1 Chloroflexota bacterium | reverse complement strand
TGAGCGCTCCCGAAGCTCGTGATACAGGCGGCCGTTCTCGATCGCCATGGCCGCTTCGAACGCGAGAGTTCGGGCAAGCGCGAGGCGTCGCTCATCTAGCGAACGGGCCTGGGTCGACGGAGCCCCAGACCTCACTGAGTCCAGGTTCAGGGGCCGGCGGAGCACCGGGTAGCAAGCTTGCCGCCGCCGCGGCGACGGTGCCCACCCAGGCGACGAGCATCAGCCAGCGGAGCGACCTCACCTCGAGGTACGGCACCGCGGCGGTGATCGGGATCAGCAGTATCGCGACGATCAGGGCGCCGGACGGCGTGATGATCGCACTGGCTATGACGACAGCGATGCCAGCGAGGGCCATCACCGTCACGGCCGACTCGATGCGCCCGTCGGCAAGGATCCGACGGGGCCATACCGCCGTCAGCACGGCGAATCCGGCGAGCAAGACCGCGATCGCGCCGTAGCGCGCGTTGGCAGTCGCGATCGACGTGGCGCCCATAAGCGCGCTCGACAACGCCGCCCCGATGATCATGACATCCAAAGTCCGTCGTACCTGCTCGCGCTGGGTCGCTTGATCCGGACTGACAGGGGCTCGCTTCACGTTAGCTCCTCGCGCAGAGCATAGAAGCGGGTATTAGGCGGCGGTCGTCGTCGCGGGAGGCTCCGCTCGCTCCGAGAGCGGAGACCACTCCGACGGTGGATCGGAAATGAGCTCTCGCATGCGCCAAGCCAGCTCAGCACCGACGGTCCCGTCGACGTGCGCGACGAGCGGCGCGCCAAACGCGATCCGCGCGCTGACGCTTCGGTAACGCGGGCCGATCATCTGAAGCAGAGTCGCTACGCGCTGGCGATCGCGCGGCGTTCGGCGGATGTGCGTGAGCGGATGAGCGAACGCGAGTGGTGACAGAACACCGGTGACGGCAGCCGGCACGATCTGCGCTTCGGGGGCGAGGCGGCGAACGACATCCACACTCGCGGACCACGGCAGCAGCGCTCCTTTCGTCCCGAGCACCGCCGGATCGGGCTCGAGGCGGCCGGCGGGAAAGAGCAGCACGACGCCCCCGCGACGCAGATCGCGGCCGACAGCTCTGATCCACCCAAGCTGGGACGCTCGAGTGGAGCCGAGGAAGATCAGATGGCGACCCAGACCGCGCATCGCGTGGAGGAATGGATAGTCCGCTGCGACGATGCGGACATCGCCACGATCCAGCGCCGCGACGACGGCCACCGCGTCGGTGAGACCGGGATGGTTCGCGACGAGGAGGATCGGCCCGCTGCGCGGGACCCGATCCAGCCCGGCAACCTCGACGGTCGCGGAGAAGTGGTCCAGGGTCCAGCGCGCCGCATCGGGAAGGGGCCGCGACGCGAAGGCCTCGTCGGTCGCAATGAACTCGCGCGCGACCCGTCGTGCCGCGGGTCGGAGGAGCGCGCGCGCAGCCGCGCCGCCAGGACGGCCACCTTCCCATCCAAGAGCTTCCGCGCCCTCGCGCGCGAGGATCCGTGTGAGCAGCTCGAGCTGATTCAAAGTACGCCCAGCACGTCGCGCGCGACATATCGGAGCGACGGCTTCGCGCCCGCGCTCGCCCTGCGCGCCTGCCGCTCCAGCGCGCGGATCGCGGTGCGCGTATCCAGGTCGTCGTCCAGCGCCGCGACTACCTCGCGGGTCGCCTCGTCGCTGCCGAGGGGACCGACCGGGCCGCGACCGAGCGACTCGGCCAGCGCCGCGGCACGCTCGCCCGCCCGCACGAGCTCAGCCTCGTCGTGATCGAACGGACGGCGGTAGTGGCTGTCGAGGAGATACAACCGCAGCGCCTGCCGGGTGGTTGTCTCGAGCGCTGTGCGTACGAAGATCATGTTGCCGAGCGACTTCGACATCTTCTCGGCCTCGAGACGCACCGGACCGGTGTGCATCCACCATCCAACGAAGGGGCGCTGTCCCGTCGCGCACTCCGACTGCGCGATCTCGTTCTCGTGGTGCGGGTACACAAGGTCGCTGCCCCCACCGTGGATGTCGATGCGCGGGCCAAGATGGCGAAGCGACATCGCCGAACACTCGATGTGCCAGCCGGGTCGACCCCGTCCGTGTCGGCTCGGCCACGTCGGGCCGCTCGGCACGCGGCGCCAGAGCGCGAAGTCGATCGGATTGCGTCGCTGCGGATCGTCGAGAGCCGCGTCGTCCTGGGCGGCGAGGATCCGACGCATGCGGGCTTTGGAGAAACGCGAGAGCTCGCCGTAGTGCCGAGCGCGCGACGTGTCGAAGTACACGCCACCTTCGATCTGGTACGCGCAGCCTTTCGCCAGCAGGGCGTCGATCATCAGCCGCATCGCGGAGAGCTCGCGTGTCGCGTGGGGCATCACGTCGGGCCTGCGCCAGCGCAGGGCGCGCATGTCGGTGAGGAACGCGCGCTCCTCGCGCCTGCCAAGGTCGCGCCAGCTCACGCCGTCGCGATTCGCGCGTTGCAGGATCGATTCGTCGATGTCGGTGACGTTCTGCGCGTAGCGGACGGCCTTTCCGCGGGCTTCGAGATGACGCACCAGGACGTCGAATACCAGGAACGTCCGGGCATGGCCAAGGTGCGTCGTGTCGTAGGGCGTGACTCCGCAGACATAGAGCGTGATGGGGACGGACCGTGGGCGGAACGGGACGACCGCGCGGCGGCGCGCGTCGTATAGACGGAGCACTGACCGCTGACGATATCCTCGCGACGCATGCCGCGCTCCTTGTTGCCAGACATCGACACGACCCTCGATACGGTCAAGCGCGTCGCGTCCACGCCGACGGCGCCCTATCACGAGTTCCGCGTGCTGCGCGCGATCCGCCGCGAGCTGGAGCGGAACGGCATCCCGGTCCACGAGGACGCGTACGGCCAGGTCTCTGCGCGCGTCAGTCGCGGGCATCCAAAGCGCGCGCTCGCGCTCATCGCACACACCGATCACCCCGCGTTCGAGATCACGGAGGCGCACGGCCGCGAAGGCCGCGCGCGCATCCTCGGTGGCCTGTACCCGGAGTTCTTCGCGTCGTCCGTCCCGGTGATCGTCTACGACGACGCTGAGGGCGCGCCGTTCGCCGCAACGCTCGATGACTACGTGTCAGCGCCCAACGTGGTCCACAACTCGCCTGGGCACTGCCGGATCCGGAGCGTTGCCGAGCTACGTGCCGGTCACTGGGCGGTCATGGATCTATCGCCGTTCGTGGTCAGCGGCGACGAGCTGCAGCTGCGGGCCGCAGACGATCTGGCGCTGTGCGCCGTTGTCATCCTCGTCCTTGCCGCGCTGCGCGACGACCCACGGCCGCACGACGTGCACGCGGTCTTCACACGCGGTGAGGAGACCGGGCTTTACGGCGCGCGCCTGGTCGCGGAGGACGGACTGCTGCCACGCGACGCTGTCATCGTTTCGCTCGAGGCGAGTCGCGCGCTCGCGCACGCCGCACCGGGTCGCGGAGTCGTGGTGCGTGCCGGCGATGTCTACAACACGTTCGACAACGATGCGGAGCGCTACCTGCGTATCGCGCGCGAAGAGCTTTCCGCCGCAGGCATCGCGACGCAGCGCGCGCTTCTCACCGGCGGCACCTGCGAATCATCGGTGTTCGTGCGGATGGGCTGGAGCGCGACCGGTATCGCGGTCCCGAACGTGAACTACCACAACCAGGGCGAGCACGGTGGCGGCTTTACGCCCGAGATCGTTCGCCTGTCGGATCTTCGGAGCGCCGTCGCGTTGCTGGTGGAGGCGGCCGCCGCCGCGGGCGTCGATGCGGAAGAGTCGTGGTGGCCGGATGTGAAGGTCGTGCCACGGCAGCTCCGCGACCTGTTGCGCATCCGCCGCTGAAAGCGGGCGTGACCGCTACCGAATTTGTCCGGACACCG
>JANMSU010000263.1:0-1657 GCA_031389835.1 Chloroflexota bacterium | reverse complement strand
GATCGGCATCGTCACGCCGGCCTCCTGCGCAGCGCGGTAGGTCGCCTCTGCCGTCGTGACGCCTTCCGCGACCTGCCCGCCGAGCCGCTCGCGGATCTCCGCGAGCGCAAGGCCCTTCGCGAGCAGCTCCCCCACCGTCCGATTTCGAGAATGCTTGCTCATACAGGTCACCACGAGGTCGCCAACGCCTGCGAGGCCCGCAATGGTCAGCGGGTTCGCACCCTTGGCGAAGGAGAAACGCGCGATCTCGGCGAGCCCGCGCGTGATGAAGCCGGCCTTCGCGTTGTCGCCGTAGCTCATACCGTCGATCGCACCGGCTCCGAGCGCCACGATGTTCTTGAGCGCGCCAGACAGCTCAACCCCGACCACGTCCGTATCGGTGTAGGCGCGGAACATCGGCGTGCCGACGAGCGCCTGAAAATGCTTGGCGGTCTGGGCCGAGACCGACGCGATCACTGTCGCCGCGGGAAGCCCGGTCGCGATCTCGCGGCTGATGTTCGGCCCTGAGAGGACCGCGACGCGCTCGCTGCCCACGACCTCGGCCCACAGCTCGCTCATACGCTGACCGTTCTCGGCAAGACCCTTCGTCAGCGAGAGCACACGCTGATCCCCGCGCAGCAGCGCGCCGATGCGCTCGCGCAGCTCACGCACGCCGACGCTTGGCGCGGCGACGATGACGTCCTCCGCGGCCAGCGCGCGCTCGATGTCCGCGGTGACCTCGACGCGATCGGGCACCCTGATCCCCGGGAGATAACGCCGGTTCTCTCGCTGCGCTGCGATCTCGCGTGCCTGAGCGGCATCACGCGTCCAGAGGATGACGTCGCGCGCACCGTCACGGGCCAGGATCGTTGCGAGCGTCGTCCCCCACGACCCGGCCTGGAGGACGGCCACGGTCATGGCCGCACGCCGATCCGTGGCTCGGCGCCACGCATGATCCGCTGGATGTTCGGCAGGTGTCGGACGTAGACGATGAAGCCGCCTACCACGATGAAGGCGAGCGTCGCCCAGTTGAACGACAGCCAACCGGTCGCGGTGAACAGCAGGTATCCCACGAGCGCACCGATAACGGAAGCGAGCGAGCTCACCGACACCATGCGTGTCAGAGCGAGCGTGATCATGAAGAACGCGACGGCGCTCGCCCACGCGGGCGTCGCGACGAAGAGCAGCGCGCCGAAGCCGGTCGCGACACCACGGCCACCTCGGCCCTGCAGCATCGGCGGCCAGCAGTGGCCGGCCACCGCGCCCACCGCGGCCAGCGCCTCGGCGCTGTGACGCACGTCGTTGTCGATCATGAACAGGAACTGCGCGAAGATCACCGCCAGCGCGCCCTTCAGGATGTCGAACACCGCGACGAGCAGACCAGCGCCACGCCCGAGAGTGCGAAAAGTGTTCGTCGCGCCGGTCGAGCCGGAGCCGACCGTTCGCAGATCAACGTTGCGATAGATCTTTCCGACGAGGTAGCCGCTGGAGATCGAACCGATGCCGTAGCCGACGAGCGCGACGATCGCGAGTCCGAGAAGGGGCGCGGGGTCGCTCACTCGAACGACGCCTTGAACTCGAGCTTTATGGGCGTTCCGGGGAAACCCCAGCGCTCCCGGATCCTGTTCTCGAGGTATCGGGCGTACGTGAAATGCACCCCCTCGGGAGGATCGACGAA
>JANMSU010000250.1:0-3680 GCA_031389835.1 Chloroflexota bacterium | reverse complement strand
CACCTCGGGCCGCTTCTGCGACTGCGCCAGCAGCCAGTCTGCCTTCGCCTGCTGAAGCTTGTCCTGCTGGGTGCGCTCCTTCTGGCGGAGCGTTGAAGCGAGCTCGTACTGCTGCGCCTCCATGGCCTGGTCCTTGTCGGTCACGAGCTTGTCGAGCTCCTTCTGGGCGTCCTTCACGTCAGTCGGGAGCGTGGAGTACCGCAGCCGGACCCGGCTCGCGGCCTCGTCCATCAGGTCGATGGCCTTGTCCGGGAGGAAGCGATCGGTGATGTAGCGAGCGGAGAACTCCGCTGACGCCTTCACCGCGTCGTCCGTGATCGCGACCTTGTGGTGGTCCTCGTACCGGGAACGGATGCCCTTCAGGATCAGGATGGTCTCTTCGATCGTCGGCTCCTCGACCATGACCGGCTGGAAGCGCCGCGCGAGCGCGGCATCGCGCTCGAGGTACTTGCGGAACTCGTCGAGCGTTGTGGCGCCGATGCACTGGAGCTCGCCGCGCGCGAGCGACGGCTTGAGGATGTTCGCGGCGTCGACCGCGCCCTCGGCCGCTCCTGCGCCGACCAGCGTGTGCAGCTCGTCGATGAACAGGATGACGTCGTGGGCGTGGCGGAGCTCCTCGATGATCTTCTTCAGGCGCTCCTCGAACTCACCGCGGTATTTCGTGCCGGCGACGAGCGAGCCGATGTCGAGGGTGAGGAGGCGCTTGTTCTGGAGCGTCTCCGGGACATCGCCCTCCACGATCCGCTGAGCGAGGCCCTCGGCGATGGCGGTCTTGCCGACGCCCGGCTCGCCGATGAGCGCGGGGTTGTTCTTCGTGCGCCGCGAGAGGATCTGGACGACCCGCTCAATCTCCTTCTCGCGCCCAATGACCGGGTCGAGCTGATGCGCCTTGGCCATCGCGGTCAGATCCACCCCGAGCCGGTCGAGGGTCGGCGTCTTCGAGCTTCGCGTCTCGCCGCTCGAGGCGGCGGCCTCACCCCGGGTCGCCGGGTGCTGCTGGCCGAGCGTCGCGATCACCTGATTGCGGACCTTCTCCGGCGACACGCCGAGCGACTCGAGGACGCCCGAGGCGATCCCCTCGCCCTCGCGGAGCAGCCCGAGCAGGAGGTGCTCGGTGCCGACGTGGCTGTGGCCGAGCTTGCGGGCCTCGTCGACCGCGAGGTCGATGACCTTCTTGGTGCGAGGTGACAGGGTGATGTCGCTCGGGGAAGTGGCCACCTCACCGCGGCCGATGATGAACTCGACCGCGGTGCGCACCTTGGAGAGCTCGACGCCGAGCGAGTCCAGAACGCGCGCCGCGACGCCCTCGCCCTCGCTGACGAGGCCGAGCAGGAGGTGCTCGGTACCGATGTAGTTGTGGTTGAACCGGATGGCCTCGTCCTGAGCAAGCGCGAGGACCCGTTTCGCGCGATCGTTGAAGCGGTCGAATGGACCCATCAGCGCGCGTCTGCGGTGTATCCGTACTCCATCGGCATCTCGTGTCGATTGTACGTTCGCGAGGAGCTAATTCGGTGCGTCGGCCTGCCGGATGGAAAGGAAGAGTCGGCGGCGTTCCGGATCGATGCCGACGACACAAACGCGCACACGATCGCCGATCTGGACCGAATCGGCCACGGTGGCCACGCGATGCGCGGGCAAGCTCGCTGATATGTTCGCCGAGGTCAATGATCGAAGTTCGTCGAAGTTCAAAGCACCCGTGACTGCGCTCGTGCTCATCGGGGTGATCACTTTCGTGCTGTTCATGTTGATTTCAGACGAAGGTGCGCTCTCCGCGTTGTCAGCGGACCTGACCGGAACAGATCGGCTACGTCTTAGCGACGAGCCGTCCGCGATCCTGCTGGTCGCGATGTCGAGCAGCACATCTGGCCGTGGTATCTCGAGTGAGTTGGCAGCACAGTCGAGGTCCGTGACGGGAGGCGCGGGGAGTTCGCTCAGCTTTGGATTTGGCTGGTCACCGAGGACGAGCTGCGGCCCGCAGCTGGGCCGAGGCTCGTGCTGGTCGACGGGCCTTCGGCGGGTCGCCGAACGAGGCCCAGCGACGATCGCGACCCCGCAGGAGTCGCCGCACGTACGCTACGGCGCGTGAGCTACCTGGACGGCGAGGCCGGCGCGTGAGCGGCGACATCGGAATTCGCCTTGAGGCCTCGCGCTCGATCACGACGACCTTCACGCCGGCGACGGCCAGCCGCCTCGAGCGCCCGTGCTCGCACGGCCGCGCCGCGTGGCGCATCGACGGGCAGCTCTGGCACGTGAGGACCGTCGAGCGCGACCAGGAGTTTCTGGTGCCGTGCGCGAAGGGCACCGACCGATGACGCGCCGCGCTCAGGGCCTACCGGCCCGTGGGCCACAGCGACGACCTGCTCGCTCTCGTCGTGCTCGCCTGCCTCGCCCTCGCCATCTTCACGCGTGCGGTTGTCTAGTTCGACGAGGCGTGCGTCCTTTAACAGGAGCATTTCAATGATGGAACGCGCTGAGACGGTCCGCGCTGTGAATCGGCTCTTGCGCCTAGCTCGCGAGCTGAACGCCATCCGGTCGCCCGACCACCGCGAGCGGATCTCGAACGCGGTCGCCGACACACGGGAGTACTTCCGCGCAAGTCCCGAAGCAGAGCTACCTGCACCAGGAGCGGATGCGCTGTTCGACATGGTCCAGAAGCTGGCGAGCGCGTGCGAGTCCTCCCCGGAGGGGTTCGCGCGGAGCTGCGACGACCTCCAGCGAACTATGGACGAGCAGAAGGGCGCCGCCGACTAACGCCGATCTGGTGCGCCCTCGGACGTGGGGGCTGGCCAGTCTCGAGCTTGGCCTAAGTGCCGCGGACCTCGCTCCCGGCCCTCGGCACTCTTCATGTACGCGCTTAGAGTTCTCGCATGGTGAGCTCCGTCACTGCGCTGCGCGTTGGCGCGGGCATCTCAACACGGCGGACCGGACGCTCCGCCGTCGAAGAAGCGCTGCACGCCGCGCTGGCTCCTCTCGAAGGCGGCGCGCCGGATCTGGTCTTCCTCTTCGTCGCGCCGCAGTTCGAGGACGAGCTCGCCGCGATCGTGTCGTACGCGAACGATCGAGTGACGTCCGGCATGGTGCTCGGCTGCGTCGCCGGAGGCATCATCGGGGCGGGCCACGAGGTCGAGGACGCGCCCGCCGTGTCCACCTGGGCGGCCCGACTCCCCGGCGTGGCCATCCGGCCGTTCCGCACGACGTTCAGCGAGGACGGCGAGCACGGGCATTTCGATGGATTCGACGAGCACTTCTCACGCGATCGTGGGTCGGTGATGGTCATGTTCGCGGACCCCTTCACCTTCCCGGCGCACCTGCTGCTCGACCGCGTGAACGAACGCGCCCCCGGAGTCCCGGTCATGGGCGGGATGGCCTCAGGCGCGCTCGCGGCCGGTCGGACGCGCCTTATCTTCGGCGAACAGATCCATCGCGACGGCGCCGTAGGGGCCGTGCTTCAGGGCGGCGTCATGTTGCGCAGCGTGGTGTCGCAGGGTTGCCGACCGGTCGGCGAGACGTTCGCGGTGACGAAGGCCCAGCGGAACGTTGTATTCGAGCTCGGCGGCGTGCCGGCCCTACGACGCATCGAGGAGCTGTACGCCGCAGCGAGCGAGCGCGATCGACTGCTCATCCGCCGCGGACTGCACGTCGGTCAGGCCACCACCGAGCTCAAGCCGGAGCTGCGCCGC
>JANMSU010000158.1:0-8220 GCA_031389835.1 Chloroflexota bacterium | reverse complement strand
AGTAGTACTTGCAGGATTTGCTAGCGGGACGCGCTTTACCCGTCCAAGCGCGATATCATTGTGGGGAACTTCTTGTTCGCCGATAACTTCATGACACGACGACGCATATTTCTCCTTTGCCTGGTACTGCTGACGCTTTTTGCCGCCGCGTGCGGCCCCGAGGCCAAAAAGAAGAAGGCCCTGGACGGCGGAAATAAATACTTTGAAAAGGGCCAGTATAAACAGGCCCGGTTGATGTATTTGAACGCGATTAAGGCGGATCCCCGATTCGGCGAGGCGTACTATAAACTCGCGCTCACCAATTTGCGATTGGGCGCCCCCGCGGAGGCGGTGGGGAACCTGCAGCAGGGCGCGGAGGATCGCGTGCAGATGATGAAGGAGCAGGTCCTCATCGCCCGCAAGCTGTGGGCAGGCGAGACGGTCGAGTGGAACAGCGAGCGCTACAAGTTCAACGACGTCGACCTCAAGCCGCAGCCCCTCCATCCGGTGCCCGTGTGGTGGGGCGGCGCGACCCCCGCGGCCGCCCGTCTCGCCGTCGACTTCTGCGAAGGGTGGCTACCGGGGCGGATCACTTTCCCGACCTACGAGGCGCGCGTCAAGAAGATCCGGCAGATGTCGGAGGAGCAGGGTAAGCCGAGGATCATGACCGGCGCCGTGCCGGTCACCAGCATCGACACGACCACGGAGGCCGCGATCGCCCGAATGAACGTCCCAGGCCTCATCAAGAACGCGAACGCGCAGAAGTTCTGGCTGAAGCCGCCGTCAGGTGAGTTCACAAAGATCGAGGAGCTCGACGGCTCGATCCTCGCCGGAACGCCGGAGGACATCGTGCGCGGCGTGCAGCGCTACCAGGAGCTGGGCTGCGACCTCCTCATCTTCGACTTCCGCATGCGCTATCCCGACTGGCTCGAGCAGATCAAGACGCTCGCGCGCGAGGTGCTTCCCAAGGTCTCGGGCGCGCGCGCGGGGGCGAGCGCGCGATGAAGACGACCACAACGACGCAGACGACGCACTACGAGATCCAGAAGAAGCGGCGCGAGTCGCTCCTCGACGAATGGAAGGGCTACCACAAGAACGTCCTGAAGCGGGGTGACGTCGTGATGCACGACGTGCCGAGCCGTCGCATCAAGAGCGGCGTCTACGCGGGGTGGGATGCGGACCGGCCGACGAAGAACCTCGACGCGACGATCCACGAGCTTGCGCCGCACACAACGACAACGGTGCACCGCCACTCGTGGGACGCGATCGAGTTCATCGAGTCCGGTCGCGGGTGGACGGAGATCGACGGCCAGCGCATCGACTGGCGGCCCTGGGACACCGTGCACCTGCCGAGCTGGGCCTGGCATAGACACGGGAACGACGGCGAGACGAAGGCGGTCTTCCACACCTGGAGCGTCCAGCCGATGCTCGAGCAGTTCGGCGTCGCGCTCCTCGAGGACGGTGGCGATGCGCCGGTCGCGGAGCTCCCGCGGCGGCCGCGCCAGATCGACACGATCGACGGAGCCGACCCGCACGCGCGCCGCCGGCAGCGCCTCGCGAAGCAGTGGGCGGGCACCGAGTCCGCGCGGCTCATCACGCGCTTCGACGACGTGCGCGGTCTCGTGACCAAGCGCGGTGCGCGCAGCCTATTCCTCGTCGACAAGTCGATCGGCTATCACACCGCGGGTCTCTCCGCGGTCATGCATGAGCTTGCGCCGGGTCTCTATCAGTCGCGTCACCGTCATGGCGGCGAGGCCTGGCTCTACGCCGTCTCCGGCCGGGGGCACAGCGAGGTCGACGGCGTCAGCTATCCGTGGGAAGCGGGCGATCTCATCGTGGTCGACCACTGGTCGTGGCACCAGCATTTCAACGACGACAAGAAGCTGACCGCGCGTCTCATCCGCGTCCACAACTTCGACGCGCTCTACGACATGATGCGCATCCTCCTCGACCCGCTGAATCTCTTCGAGGAGCTACCCGAGCTGGACGCGCCCGACCTCACCGGCATCGTGTGGCCGGATCACTTCGAGGGACGGCCCGACTAAAGATGCCCGCGCTGACGGTCCCGCCTGGGGTCGAAGGGATCGTCGCCATGCACGAGCTCCCGGACCCCGCCTGGGAGAGTCGCTGGACGCGCATCGTCGTGCCCGACGAGATCAAGGAGCGGCTGCTCAACTTCACGCTGTTCTCGCTCAAGCATCGGAGCCGCATGGATGCCGTGCGCCTCCCGGTCCACGGGCTCATCGTGCTCGCGGGGCCGCCGGGGACGGGGAAGACCACGCTCGCCGGCGGCCTTGCCGATCAGGCCGCGCGCGCGCTCGGTGAGGGCGTCCTGTTCGTCGAGGTCGATCCGCACGCGTTCCCGAGCCAGATGCTGGGCGAGAGCCAGCGCAGCGTCGCGCGTCTCTTCGATCGCACGCTGCCCGACCTCGCGCAGCGCGGCCGCCCGACGATCGTGCTCCTCGATGAGGTCGAATCGCTCGCAGTGAATCGCACCGGTGCGTCGCTTGAAACGAACCCCGTCGACGTCCACCGCGCGACCGACGCGGTCCTCGCCGGCGTCGATCAGGTCGCGCGCGCCTGCCCGAACCTCACCTTCGTGGCGACGACGAACCACGCGGTCGGCGTGGACGCCGCGTTCCTCTCGCGCGCGGATCTGGTGGAGAACATCGGTCTACCCAACGCCGTCGCGGTCGAGCAGATCCTCCGCGACACGCTCGAGCAGGTCGTCGGCTCGGCCGGTCTCGACGGCGCCGCGCTCGGCCCGCTCGCGAAGGCATGCGTGGACGCGCGGCTCGATGCGCGCCGCGTGCGCAAGCTGATCCTGCGCGCGCTCGCGTCGCGTCGCGACCTCGCGATGGCACCCGAACGCCTTCGCGTCGAGGACATCGCTGCCGCGCTCCGCGCCGACACCAAATGAGCGCGGCGGTCGCTGAGGAGAGCCTCGCGAACCGACCGGCTGGCATCGGGCGCGACTCCTACCTACTTGGTATCGCGCTCTTCCTGCTCATTGCCGCGACGAACATCCTCACGCCGCTGCTCCCGGACATCCGTAACGACTTCGGCGTGAGCATCGCGACCGCCGGCGTCATCGTCGGCTCGTACGGTCTGGCGCGCCTGCTCCTCGACCTTCCCGCGGGCTTTTTGGTGGACCGCATCGGCCATCTCCGCGTCAGCGTCTTCGCGCTGCTGATCCTCGGCGCTTCGTCGATCATCGGCCTCTACGCCGGCAGCGTGGAGGCGCTCATCCTCGCGCGCGTCGGCGCCGGTGTCGCCGCCGCGATCCTGGGAACGGTGATCCTCGCGGGGCTCGCCGCGACCGCGACGCGTACGAACCGCGGCAAGGTCATGAGCTTCTTTCACGTCGCGAACAACACCGGCATCGCGATCTACCCGATGATCGGCGGCCTCGTAGGCCTGGCGTTCGGGTGGCGTGCCACGTTCGCGGTGACCGCCGTGCTGGTGGTCGTCGCCGCGGTCGTCCTGATCCCGGTGCTGCTGCGCATCGATCCGCGGCGCGCCGTGTCGTCGCGCGCCGAAGAGCCGCACCCCCACGTGCTGCACGGCCGGCGGCGCGCCATCGCGATCGCCGCGATCAACTTCGGCGTGCTCGCGAACATGATCAACCGGCATGGGTTTCGGAACACGATCCTGCCGCTGTACGCCGCGACCGCGCTCGGGCTCGGCGGCGTGTCGATCGCAACGGCGATCGCGCTCATGTCGGTGACCGGCTTGTTCGTCGCGACCCCCGGTGGAATGCTCGGCGACCGCATCGGACGCAGGCGCATCATCACGACGGGTCTCGCGGCCATCGCCGTCGGCGACCTCGTCTTCCTCTTCACCAACGACCTGTGGACATTCCTCGCGGCGGCGGCGCTGATCGGCTTCGGCGACTTCTTCTCGAGCTCCCAGACATCGCTCCTTTCGGAGATCGTACCCGCGGAGAACCGTACGCAGGTGCTCGGCGGCTACCGCTTCTCCGCGGACATGGGCGCCTTCGTAGGACCGGTGGTGCTGGCGGCGGTGATGGACTTCGCGAACGCTCAGGCCGCGATCCTCGTGTCGGTCGCGATACTGCTCACGGCGTCCGCGGTTGCGCGGTTCGCCGTGCCGGTCCAGGGAGGGAGCAGGGCATGACGTCGGACAAGGCAAAACAGGTAACTCCGGACGACGTTCTCAAGCTCATCGACCCGAAGGAGGTCGTGGATCTTGCCCTCGCGCTCGGGAACATCGACAGCCCGACCGGGAGCGAGGGACCCGCCGGCGAGTTCGTCTACGAGTGGCTCGGAAAGAATGGCTTCGCGCCGAAGAAGTACGCGATGATCCCCGAGCGCTTCAACGTCGCCGCCTGGATCGACGGGTCGGGTGGGGGACACAGCCTGATCTTCAACGCCCACCTCGACACGACGCTCCGGTCAGATGCGGTGTGGTCCGCGCGCGACCCGCTCGACAAGCTCTACCACTCAGCCTGGGTCGAGGGCGACAGCATCTACGGAGACGGCGTCGTTAACGACAAGGGCCCGATGGCCGCCTTCCTCGTCGCCGCGAAGGCGATCAAGGCCTCGGGCTACCCACTGAAGGGCGATCTCATCGTGAGCGCGGTCTGCGGCGAGATCTCGCGCGAGCCGATCGAGGAGTGGCAGGGGCCCCTGTACATGAGCAAGGACCTCGGCGTGCGCTTCATGGTCACGCATGGGGTCGTCGCCGATTACGCGCTGGTCGCGGAGGGCACCGGTTTCGGGATCGTCGGGATCGAACCGGGCAAGGCGCACTTCAAGGTCACGATCCTCACGGACACGCCGCGCTACTACACGCCGTACTTGCCTCGTCCGACCGGGCTCGCGGACTCACCGAACGCGATCGTGAAGGCGACCGCCGTGATCGGCGAGTTCGAGAAGTGGGCCTACGACTACCAGACGCGGAACACGTACAGGGGTGCGATGGGCACCATCGTCCCAAAGGCGAGCGTGAACGCGATCCGCAGCGGCTATCCGTTCAACCTCACGAGCGCGCCCCAGATCTGCTCCTTCTATGTCGATACGCGCATCCTGCCCGGAGCGAATCCGATGGACGTGCGCGATGAGCTACGCGGCGTGCTCAAGAAGGTGGGTGTCGAGGGAACCGTCGAGCTGTTCCTTTACCGCCCCGGCTTCGAGGCGAAAGGCGCTGAGAATCTGATCGCGGCGATCAAGCGCAGCCATGCGCAGACCTTCGACACGCCGCCGGCGATCGTCGGCGATCCGGTCACGAGCATGTGGCGCGACACGAACGCCTTCAACGAGCTGGGGATCCCCGCGATCAGCTACGCCCCGCGCGCGCAGAGCCACGCGACGACGAAGTCATTCCGCGTTGAAGACTTGACCGACGCGGCTCTCGTCTACGCCCGTATCGCGATGGATCTGTGTAACCAGCACCGCGGGCCCGTCGTGCCGCTCGGCGCGCATCCCGACCGACACATCGCCGCTTCGATCGGTCGCAAGACGGCCTAGCTAGTGGAATTCTGGCGTTCCTCGAGCTTGTCCACGAATTCGCTCGCCAGCGCCAACGCTGATGTCGCCGCGGGCGAGGGCGCGTTGCGGACGTTCAACAGCCCTCCCGCGACGTCGAAAGAAAAGTCGTCGATCAACCGGCCTGATGGATCGAGCGCCTGGGCTCTGACCCCCGAGGGTCCGGGGAGGAGATCGGTGCCGCGCAGCTCGGGCACGTAGCGCCTGAGGGCAGCGAGGAACTTCGGCTTCCAGATGTCGCGGACCATCTCGGAGAGCCCGGTGCGCCAATGCCGTGCGACGAGTCGCCGGAATCCGGAGTACGCGACCGACTCCGCGAGGTCGCCGAGATTGACGTCCGCGCGGCTGTATCCCTCGCGAGCGAACGCGAACACCGCATTGGGTCCCAGCCACACCTCTCCGTCGATCCGACGCGTGAAATGCACACCGAGGAAAGGGAACTGCGGATCGGGGACCGGATAGACGAGACCCCGGATCAAGGGTCGCCGGTCCGCTCGGAGGACGTAATAGTAGCCACGAAAAGGGACGATCTTCGGCGTGGGGGACGCTCCCGCCATCCGAGCGACGCGGTCCGCCTGCAGACCGGCGCACGCGATCACGTGTTCGGCCGCGATCGTTCCGACAGTCGTCTCGAGCCGCACGCTGCCATCTTCGAGTCGGATCCGCCGTACCTGCGTGCCGTAGCGAAAGTCGACATGCGCGGACTTCAGGCCTTCGGCGAGCGCGGCCGCGACCCGCTTGTAGTCAACGACGCCCGCTTCCGGCACCCACAGGGCGCGGATGCCGCGGACGGCCGGCTCGATGTCGCTGATCTCGTTCTCTTTCACCGTTCGGAGCCCCACGAGACCGTTGGCCGTTCCGCGCGCATGCAGCGTCTCGAGCCCGCGCAGCTCGCTTTCGTCGCTCGCGACGACGAGCTTGCCGCATATCCGTACCGGGACGCCTTGCTCCCGGCAGAAATCCAGCAAGAGCCGTCGTCCGCTCACGCATAGTCGCGCTTTGACCGAGCCGTCCGCGTAGTAGAGCCCTGAGTGGATCACGCCGCTGTTATGTCCGGTCTGGTGTCGGGCCGGGCCCGCTTCCTTGTCGAGCACAAGCACCCTTCGAGATGGATAGCGTCGGACCAGCTCGCGGGCCGTCGCGAGTCCGAGTATCCCAGCACCGACGACGACGACGTCGTATCGCATATCGGACCTTACGCTAGGCCTGCGAGAAGACCAGGCTCTTCACGACGACAGGCACGACGGACTTTTCGGGGAGGACCGCGCCGATGTCGATGAAGTCGAGGTCCGAGAGCGCGATCTGATCGACGCAGATCACCGGCGCGCGGACCCCGAGCTCATCTCGAAGCATCTGCCCAACGATTCCGGCGAGGTCCGCGTCGAGGATCACGACCAAGGGACTGTGCGCACCGAGCAGCTCGTGTGTACCGTCGGCGATTCCTGCGCACAGCTCGCGTAGCGCAGGATAGGCGGGGCCGTGCCGCCAGCGCATGGCGAGGGCAAAACGTCCGTCCTCACGATCGAGGCGGGCGATGCCACGGCGGATCTCGTTTGCGATCGCGCCGGCGCTCGCCGTCTCAGGACGGACGGCGATTGCGGCGAGATCACGGAGCGGCAGCAGGGTCGGGTCGGAAAGGAACAACGTGTCGCCACTGACCTGAACGCTGTACTGCGATGCGCCGATGCAGGTCGCGCGAATCGACTCGACCGGGCGCAGCACCTCGAACTCGGCACGTCGGCGCTGGATGGCGCGTCCTAGACGCAGGCCGAGATCGCCGAACTCCTCATCTTGCAATCCGTTGATGTACTCGGCGACGCCCCCCGAGAACACGAGGGCGCGAAACGGACCGCCCGCGACGAGCGGGTCGGTGAGCCACACCGAGGGGTCATCAAAGTCCTTGCCTGTCGGCACGCGCAGGGCGAGATCGGCAATCCGCTCGGCGATCGCGTAAAGCGCGCGTTCATCGCGTCGATCCCCGGCCGCGATCTGCACTCCTGCCTCCTTCGCGACGCGCGCGCCGGCGCGGGTTACGGAGTTGATGGTGCCCGCCGTATCCCAAGAGACGACGCGCGCGCCGATGTCGAGCGCGGCAGTCTCCTCGACGTGGCCATCGCGGCAGACCGCGAGCTTCGTCGTGCCGCCGCCGATGTCGATGTTCAGCACTAAGGGTGTGGCCGCGTCGCGCGAGAGCGCGACCGCTCCAGAGCCGTGGGCCGCCAGGAGGCTTTCCAGATGGTGTCCGGCCGTCGCGCACACGAACTTGCCGGCCTGGCCGCTGAAGAGCGCGACGATCGCGGCGGCGTTCTCCTTCCGCGCGGCTTCGCCGGTCGTGATCACGGCGCCGGTGTCGACATCGTCCGGCGACCAGCCGGCCTCCGCGTACGAGCGCGCGATGAACGTGCCAAGCGCGTCGGTATCGATGCGTCGCTCGGATGAGTACGGCGTCAGGATCACGTTAGAGCGATGGATCACTTTCCGCTCGACGACGGCGTACGCGCTCGACAGTCGGAGGCCCTGACGCTCTAGCCCAAGCTCCGAAAAGATGAGATGCGACGTCGTCGTGCCGATGTCGATGCCGACAGTCCGCAGGCGCAGCCGCTCAGTCGCGACCTGGCCTCCGTGGTCGTCGTCATCGTCGCCGTGGTGCGTGTGCGCGTGGCTCAGGGGAGGTGTGCGCTAGACGCGGACCTTGAACTCATCCATTTGCACCTTCACGCCGCCCGCGGCGCAC
>JANMSU010000073.1:0-17982 GCA_031389835.1 Chloroflexota bacterium | reverse complement strand
CTTTCCGCGAAGCACGCCTACACCTGCGAGCAGCACGTTCGGCGATGTCGGACGGCCCAGGGAAGAGGAGAGGCAGATGACGCTCGCACAGAAGAATCTCAACAAGCCCGATGAGACTCGGCCATTCCAGGGGAAAGGGAGCATGGCAGTCGTCACGATCGATGACGTTACGGTGGGCCGCGGGACCTTCGAGGCGGGCTGGAAATGGTCGTCGAACGTGAAGCCGATCGCCGGCACCGACAGCTGCCAAGCCAACCACACCGCCTATGTGCTCTCGGGCCGGATGATCGTCAAAGCGAACGACGGCAGCCAGATCGAGTATGGTCCCGGGGACATCATGGTCGCGCCGGCGGGCCACGATGCGTGGACAGTGGGCAACGAGGCGTGCGTCCTCATCGATTGGACTGGCGTGAAGAAGTACGCCAAGAAGTCCTAAGGAGCGTGCCTCACGCTAGGTAAGGCGTTGCAGGCGCCCGACCTGTACTTTTACGATTTGCACATCAACCGGGGTGGCGGCGCGAGCGCGCTGGCCGAGAGGCTCTGACCCTCGCCGCTGAACTGCCACGGATTCATCGCGGCGACGAGCGTGAAGCGGGCCGGGTACGTCGCCGCCGTGCCCGCGCGTGAGATCGTGACCGCGCCTTCCTCGAGCGGTTCTCGGAGCGTCTCCAGCACCATGGGCGAGAACTCCGCGAGTTCGTCCAGGAAAAGCGCGCCTCCGTGGGCCACGCTCACCTCGCCAGAAGAGTGCCGCCTGCTAAAAGCCTCAGAAAAGCGCGAAGCCCGCATGGGGGAGGTCGACTGGGAGCAACTCCGCGAAGACCTCACCGCGCGCAAGCCTGCGGCGATCGACGACCCCGGCGCTCATCGCGGTTCACCGCCCAGGCGGAGACCGTCGGCGCGAAGGCCTATCGCGCGCAGCGGCCGAGGAGGCGCGGCGGATCGTCTCCGACTGTTAGCCACTCGCGACCAGGCGCGGCACCAGGTCCTCGAGGCCCTCGACGAGGATCTCGCCAAAGACTGGCGGCCCCAACCCCGCTCTGCGTCGCTAATCCGACACCCGTGCATAGCACCAGGTGCGCGTCTCCGACGACTGGGGGAGAATGGGAGCGATGTCGAGCGAGGGACATCGAGCCTGTTTCGAGGACTTTCGTTTCGCAGGCCCCGCGTTGACGTTGGAGCGCCAACGGTGATCCAGGGAGGCGACGTCCTGACAAAGGCCACAGCCGATCCTCACGCGCTGAAGCTCCAGGATCTGGTCGAGCGGGTCCTATCGGGCCAGGGCATGCTCGACCCCGACGTGCGACGAGCGATCGCCGAGGACACAGAAGTGGTCGAGCCCCTCGCAGGGTACGTCGACAAGGTCGCCCGGCACGCGCACCAGATCACCGACTCGGATGTCGAGGAGCTCGGCCGCGCCGGCTACTCGGAAGACCAGGTCTTGGAAGCCACGATCAGCGCGGCTCTGGGTGCGGGTGTACGTCGGCTCGAGACAGGCCTCGACGCGTTACGGGCGGCGAGACCGTGAGGCTGAAGATCCTAACGAGCGGGCACCCGCGCGCGATGCGCGCGATGTTCGCCGTCGGCGGGCTGCTCAGGCTCGAGGTGCCCGACATGGGCCGAATGCTGGTGTACCGGCCGGGCTTCTTCGGCAGGCCCTGGGGAATCCTGATGCAGAGTGTGATGCGCGGCCGATCGGACTGGAGTCCGGGCGAACGGGAGCTATTCGCGGCCTTCACGTCCGCGCAGAATCGGTGCCCTTTCTGAATCAAGACGCACGGCGCGGTCGCGTCGTCGTACATCGGCAAGGAGTTAGTCGCGGCGGTACTCACGGGCGGGAATCAGGCGTCGCTGCCAATCAAGCTGCGCGTGACGCTGCAGTTCCTCGAGAAGCTCACGCACTCGCCGGAGAGAGTGAATGCGGACGACGTGCTTGCGCTTCGAAAGGCGGGACTGGGCGACCTTGCCATCCGCGACGCCGTCTACGTCTGTTCGATGATGAACGTGATGGACCGGCTGGAGCATGCCTTCGCCTTCTCGACAGCGGGCGTGGGGTTGAGCGCCAGATCTCTTCGCTGGATCGGGTACAAGATGTTAGGACCGATGCGCGGCCGTTCTTGAAAGAGGAAGAGGACCTGACCCAGATCAGAACTCGTGAGGGCCGGTAGGCCGATTTCAAGGACAACCCGAGACGCGACTTGGCAGCCGGGCTCACGCGGCCAGTCTGAACCGAAATCCCCGCCACGAATGTGTCCCTTGGCGGCCCGAGCCCGGTCTTCCGCTCAACAGAGGAGTTCGGGTCACCGAACACGCCTCGCCCGAATTCGAGACAGTGACGAAGACGCTCCGAATCCATCGCGTGACGCGGTGTCGCGTCGCAACAGCGCATGCTGGCGCCCCGAAGCTAAGCGCTGGTCCGCTCCGCTAGTGCGAGCACCTCGTCCAAGCCCTCAACCTCGATATCCGAGGCAAACACTGGCGGCGCCAACCCCGGTCGGGACCGCAGTTTTTCGTTTGCACATCTGCGCCATCATGTGAGCCGTGCGCGATGCTACGAAGCGATCTCCATGGCTTCCGCCCCGTTGGGTCGTTGTCTCCGCGTGGGTGATTCACCGCGGGATCCATCGGCTCAGTGGAGGCCGTATGGGCCTCTGGCCCCCGAAGCCGAACCAATGGGGAACGATGCGACTTACAACGACGGGCCGCCGTTCCGGCAGGAAGCGCAACGTGATCCTCGGCTACTACGAGGACGGCCAAAACCTCGTCACCATGGCGATGAACGGATGGGCCGAGGCCGAACCCGCGTGGTGGCTCAACCTGCAGGCGCACCCTGAAGCCGAGGTGGAGCTGTCAGATGGCACGCGCGCGATCCGTGGTCGCGCGGCCCAGGGAGAGGAGCACGAGCGCCTCTGGGATCGATTCCGCGAGATGGGGGACGCCGACCTCGACGGCTACGCGACCCGCCGACCGTCAGGGACCGCGGTGGTCGTTCTCGAGCCACGGTCCCTTTCCTGAAGAGATCTCCCAGGACGTGACGTTCGACTTCTATATCTGGAAGTCGCCGCGCGACCTCGACACCGACCAGACCGAGACGCTGCTCACGACCTGGCACGAAGATGGCAGTGAATTCGCGAAGAGCCCTTTCGAGCCGAGCACCGATGTCGGGTGGTTCTAACGCGAGCTCCTGAAGGATGCGCCGCGCATCGATGCGTTGTCGGACATCGCGCCGAACCGGAGCGCCACCCCCATCGTGCTGTCCGCCGCGTCCGAGCCGCCGGCTCGTGTGGTGGGGGTGCGCCTATCGCCCGACGGGCTGCGCACTGAGCGCGACGCGATCTTCGGGCTGGCCGCCAAGTTCGACCTCGTCGTGTTCGATACACGGAACCGCCGCGTACGTTCTGGCCGGCGGGCGCGGTACAGGCCGGAGTCGCCGGCGGCATCGGCGGCGTGATCGCGGTCGTCGCCTGGCTTCTCGGGATCCCGCTGCTCAGCGGCGTCCTCGTGCTCGTCGACGGGTTCATGTTCGCGGGGGCCATCTACACGTTCGTCCACGCGTTCCGGGCTTAGGTGGCTTGGCGGCTCTCTGCCAACTCGCCATCACCCTCGAGATCGGTCACCGACCGCGTCGCCACGGTCGACCCCGTCGTCCGCGAGGGCCGACGTGCGGCTGACGCGACGACCCGACCGATGAACGTGCCGATGACATCGGCCATCTCGATGTCATCGAGACCGTACTGCGGCTGATCGCGACCGAGCACCAGGATGCCGAGTGGGCGGGGGTCACTGCGCAGCGGGACGACGAGGACCTCGCTGACATTTGACGGTGTCCACGCCACACTCGCCGCGCCACTCAGGCGTACCAACCGCCGCTCATGAAGGGCACCCCAGAGTGCGCCGTGATCGCTCTCCCGCTCCATCTCGGATGTCGTGCGACCCTCCGGATAGGCAGCGTGCCGGCGGAGCAGCCCGTCCGGACGACGGAGCCAGATATGGGCGGCGTGATGCTCGAGCGTGGTCGCAACCACCATTGCGATGCTCTGAAGCGTCTCATCGAGCTCTTCACCGAAGAGCGCGTGACGGGCCAGCTCGTAGAGAGCCAACGCCTGCTGGCGCTCCGTCGCCTCACGTCGAATGGTGAGCGAACGAGCGAGCTCGAGAGACACGATCTCGGCGATACCGACAGCGGCGTAGGCATCGACGGCCCCGAACGGACGACCAACACGAAAAGCGACCAGCGCTCCAACGTACGCGTCACTCGGTGCCAGCGGAGTCACAAGAACGGCGCTCGTCATGCGATCGTCAGCCAATGCGACGGAAGCGCGCAGCTGCACGGTCGTTCCAGAGTTCGCGGCCTGATCGACGGCAGCGAGGATCGCTGGATCCATTGGCGCTTCGTCCACCAGGTTGTACGCGGCATGCACATTCGGCTGCCCGAGGGTCACGAACGTCAGGCCGTCGTACTGCCCGAGTGCCGCGAGAGCGGCGAGTCGAACGTCCCACGCGTCGATGTCAGTGATCGCTCCCCGGGCGGCGATGGCGGGAGCGCTGAGCAGTCCGCTGATCGACGGCGACACCGCCGACTCCTGCCGGACGATGCGGTCGCCAGCGTCGCGGAACGACTTCGTCGTCCTCGGCTCCCTCAACAGAACTCCTCCACGCACATAGCGACCCAGGCTCATGCCGACGGCCGGGGACGCTCAGCATAGGAAATTCCGTCCTCGAGGCGCCGCAGCGGTCAGCGAGCGGCGACTTCCTCCACCGTCTCGAACTCCCCCTGCGGCACGCGAATGATCCGGGTCTCCGCGACGGTGATCGGCTGGATGCGCAGAGCGCGCGCCCGATCGAAGCCCGCGAGCCAGTTCCACAGCACCTTGCCCGGTTGCATCGCCACGTCGATCACGCGCTGCAGCACGAGCGCCAGGCCATCCGTGATGCGTGCGAGCAGTCGCACGCCATAGACCACCGCTTCGGCGAGAAACCATCCCGCGATCCACACCGCGAGGCCGGTGACACCCAACACGAGCACGGTGCCGACCGCAACAACGCTCACCGCGAAGTACGCAATCGCGCCGAGACCGAGGAATCCGATCACCGCACCGAGAGCGATCAAGCCGAGGATGCGCAGCAGGCCGCCCAGCAGGATCGCGAGAGGCGGGAGCGCGCGACTCACGGCACGCAGGACGAGCGCGACGAGCAACATCGCGAGGGCGAGCGCGCCGACGACCAGGATCCATGCAAGCCAAGGCATCGCGATCGCGCCCCACGCGATGAGCGCGGTCGCGACGAGCATGAGCGGGATCGGCGCGGTGAGTGAGATGCCAAGTAGCTTCTCCGCGACGTCAGGCGCGATGAAGTTGGGCACGATCACCGATGCGCGCCAGAGCGCGAGGAAAAGGGCGAGCAGCAGGAACGAGACGGCGAGGGCGGCGGCGATCCACGTCATGCCGCGCCGAGGTTTCTCGTCGAGGTCGTCCCATGGCCCCAGATGCGTCATGCCGATGAGATCGAAGAACACCAGACCGAGCATGAGCGCGCCAACGAACGAAGCGATCGCGTACGCGAGCGTGACCTCTCTGAACCAATCGGGCAGGAACGCGACGGGAGCGCCGATCGCCTTCTCGTGACTCGCGATCGACAGCGCCGCGTCGGCGTAGAGGAAGAGCATCAGGCCGACGAAGAAGAGCACTCCACCAATGACGCGCCACCCGGCCCAGTGACCGGACTTACCTCGCAGCTCCGACGAGGCCGAGCGCGCCTGTGCCGCGAGACGCTCGCTTCCGTTCTCCGCATGCGTCGCGGCCTGGTCGACGAGCGGGCTCACCAGGCCGACGATCGCATCGGTTATCGGCCGAACCGGCCAGCTTGGCGCGCGCGTAGCCGTCGCAAACAGCGCGACGATCGCGCGGCCCAGGCTACGAGCGGGGCGGTCGAGCACCGGACCGAAGTAGCCACGCAGATTGCGCAGGAAACGGTTCGGTGCGGATGGCGCCGCGCGACGCAGGGCGGGCTCGATGTCACTGCGCGTGAACTGCGCCGGAGCGCGGAGCATCACGGCGGCCGCGCCGATCAGGCTCCGCGCGGGATTGCCGAGAAGGGTCACGAGCACGACCGCGAGCAGCACCATGTGCCAGCGGTCGAAAATCGGCTGCAACAGGTCGAGCATCTCGGTCAGCGTCATCGCGCACTTCCCTTGAGCTGCTCGGCAAGCTTGTCCGCGGTTGTTGCGGCCCAAGGGAGGAACACCGGTGGTCGAGCGCCGAGCGACTTGAACGTGGCTTCCCAGTCCTTCTGGCCCTTGCCCTGATCGCTCGCGTCATCGCGGTGGTACAGGGCGACGACGATCTCGCTTTGCGCAAGGTCCGGGCGCACGGCATTGCCGATCGTGTCGGTCATGTCGGAGAAGAGGACGAGCTTGTGCGTCCCCGGATTCGCCGCGAAGACGCCGGACACGACGGCGAGGCTGCCGAAGATGTCGGTCCCGACGGGATCCTGAACGGGCGCCGCGCCGCGGATCGCGGCGGTCGTCGTGGTGATGAACGAAGCGACGTTGCGCTGATCCTCGTCGACCGCGCGCTGCTGCAGCTCGCTGACTTTCGCGCGCCACGCCGTCGCGGCCTCGTTGAACGTCTTCACGTTCGCCGCGTATTCGTTGCACTCGAGCTTGTTCACCGGCAGCTTCGGTGCGGTCGGCGCCGCCGGCAGCTCAGGCGTCGGCGCGCGCTTCACCTGACTGAACGGGAGAAAGATCTCGCGCGTGTCGTTCGAGTTGTGACTGATCCAGGCGCCGATCAGGGCATCGCCCGGACGCAGGTCGAGCTTCGGCAGCGTCGCCGCGACCGTCTCGAGCGCGGTGCGCGGAAGCTGCGGCCAGGGGTATGAAGGCGACCGCTTCGCGTCGCCGGTGTAGGCGCGGTCGATCAGGACGGCGTACGTGGCGGGCGCGACCGGCTTCATGTCCACCGTGACCGCGACGAGATCCGATGGCGGGCAGAGCGCCCCGCTCGCCGGGCCGCCGATCGCCCCGCACGCCGCGACGACAAACGCCACGAGCGTCAGCGCCGTACCAGCTCGCGCAGAGTTCGCCATACGACTAGTACCGAGTATGGGGTCAGAAGATTGCGTCTTAGGGTCTTCTTAATCCGGCTTGGCGAGGAACCAAGCGACCCGCGCGCGCGCCGCTAGAAGGGCGTTGTGCGGACCAGCGTGCTCTTCAGGCCGAGCGTTGTGCGCAGGAAGCGATCGCCCTTCAGATCCAGCGCGGCGTCGGTGCCCCGAACGCGCACAGAGATGGGGCGCTCCCCGGGACTCATGTTGAAGTCCATCGACACGAAACGACCGATGTCCACGCCGTAGTCGACGATGATCTCTTTGCGGATCGCCTCGCCGCTGAACCACGCCGACCAGAGCCCGTGCGGCATACCGCCACGCTTGTCGTACGCGGCCTGCTCGGCCGCGTCGTCGGTGACCTGGAGATAGGGCCAGCCCTGGGCGCATTGCCAGGTCCCGCCGACACGCTCGGCGTCGAGGACGCAGCCGACGTTCTCGCTGATCCCGCCGCTCGCCGATGAATACAGCGCGCGGATCGGTTTCCCGTCATAGGTGAGGATCAGCGAGGCGGTCGCCTCGACCGCGGCGCTCGCTCGCGCGGCCTCGAAGGCATGGCCCCCGTAGCACTGATCCGCGGTGTCGTCGCGCACGTCCCACACGCGCTCGCCGGCGGTCGATTGCCGCCACGCCGCGTACGTGCGCGCGGCGATGGCCTGCGCGCGGAGCGCCTCGAACTCCCAGTGCGCCGGCATCTCGCCGGGTAGCGCGCCGCGCATGTAATCGTCAGAGGACACGAAATTCACCACTTGCAGGTTGCCGCCCTCGCGCATTCCGATACGGATAGTGCCGCGATAGCCGAGACCCTTCTCGTCGATATAGATGGGGTCCCAGGCCTGCTTGGGTAGGAGCATGAGCGTATCGGCGTTCGCGAAGACGATCTGGCGCGACGACTCGTCGCGTACCACGAGCGTTCCGCCGTCATTCCAGAAGCGCAGGGGCTGGTTCGGTCCGGTCTCGGCGTAGACGATCGTTTGGTCGGCGTTGTTCACGAGACGCATGCCACCGGCCGACTCCATGCGCGCCACGTTCGCGATCGTGTTCCCGACGCAGCCGGTCGATGGAGCCGAGAGCAGAACACGGAACGGCTGCGTGATCGGTTGCACCGACAACCGCGCACCCGGGAAGTACTTCGCAACGATCTGCTCGCCCGTGAGGCGCACACCCGCGGCGCCCTGCGCCCAGCCCTGCGCTCCCCACTGCGAAAGACCGACGCCGTGGCCCCAGCCCTTGCCGTAGATCCTGACGCCGTCCCACACAGACACGATCTCTGTCTTCGCCGGCACGGCACGGCTCGAGAACCAGCCGATGCCGCCGTCCTGCACCATGTCCCACACGAGCACGTGGTCGCCCTCGTGGTCGGGCGCGCGCACCTTCAGGTTGAGTGTGACCTCGTGTCCTGGCGCGACGTCACGGGTGAGCGGAATGCGCGCGCCGTCCCAGACCACAGCCTTGCCGTCTCCATCGAGCCAGTGATAGCCAAGCCGCACCGCGGCATCCCCACCCGCGGGCCAGCTCTGGAGGCCTGTGTTCGCGACGCGGACCTCGACCGGCACTTCTCCCCCGGGCGCGATCACCGCGGGAGCTGTGGTCGTGCCGTAGCCCGCATCCAGGTCCGCCGTGACGCGCAGCGGGAACGAACCGGTCCCCGCGCCGCGCGATGAGAACCAACCAACTCCGTCGCGCACCAGGTCGGGTTTCACGGTGTAGGTGCCGGTCAGCGCGGGCACGGTCACCGTCATCTGGACGACCTCGCCGCCGCCCGCCGGAAGATCATTGGGAAGGCTCGAGCGCAAGCCGTCCCACGCGACGACGCGACCCGCGGCGTCGTACAGGTGGTACGAGAGCTTCACTGCCTGCTCGCCCGTCGCCGGCCAGAGCGCCGCTTCGTGGTTCCGCAGCGCGACCGGGATGGTGACTGTTTCACCGGGACGCGCGGGGCCGCTTGGGTAGCCGACGTAGCTGACGGTCGAGCTCGACTCAGCGGCGACGGAGGCGCTGCTCGCGCTCTGTGGCTCGCCACGCGCGACCGCGATCGCGCGGCGCGCTGCGGCTTCCATGTCCGCGCCGATGCGTGTAGCCGCGCTCGTTGGTCCGCCGTCGATCGGAGCGCCAGCAATGACAACGAGCGCGGCTACGACGATCCGCACCAGCCCAAACGATCTCTTCCTCACTGTGGCGAAGACTGGCATGCGAGAAGCGGACAGCGCAACACCCATCGTGTACGACCGATACAAACAGGGGTCGTATGGCTGCCTGCCGACCAAGTGTGCTCACCAGGGCGAGAACATTGAGTGATGAGGGACGTCGACCCATTCACGACCCTGCTTGTGTGCGCTTAACGGCCGAAAGACGGCGCACGATCGCGATCGCGCAATCTGTTTGATACAGCAACGCGACGACAGGCTCGCCTGCTCACCCCGGCACCCGCCGGGTCAATGGGTCAGCTATCGATTGCGTCGCATTGGAAGACAGCCACTCCGGCGCGGCGATACGCCCTCATAGACTTTGAGGCGATGAGATCGCGGTTCTTGTGCTTGCCGCTGCTGGCGGTCGTTCTCGGCGCGTGGATGCCCGCGGAGCCGCGTATCGCCACATATATCCCGATCGATCAAGGGGAATGGGACCCCGGGCTCATGTGCACCGGACGCGAGGAGATCCCGTTCGTGCAGAACGTGATCGAGGCGAAGTGGTCGCCCGACAGCAAGCGACTGGCGCTCACGGCGGGCCAGCGAACGCCGTCCACGTCGACGCCGGTCGGCTGGAAAGAGGAAGAGGTCATCTACACCTTCGACCTGCGCAGCGGGTCGCTCTCCGTGGTCGGATTCGGGATCCGGCCGGAGTGGTCCGGCACCGGCACGTACCTCTCGTACTGGCCCGAGGACAAGGACCTGCGCGTGATGCGCGGGGACAAGATGATGGCGAGCCTCCTGATGTCGATCCCCGAGGTGCGCTGGGTCGGCGACAAGCTCCTGTACATCCACAAACGAGACATCCGTGAGTGGGCGAACGGGGAATGGCGCACCATCGCGCGATTCGACAAGGACTGGGAACCCGCCTATCCGCTCGACGACGTGTACTGGAGCGCGGATGGCACGCGCTTCACGTTGATGCGCTACTCCTACGACGGGGGCCTGGAGCGCTACATCGGCAGGACCGCGGACGCGTCGCTCGAGCCACTCGATGCCCCCGGCGCCATGCACACCGAATGGTCACCGACCGGCGCGACGCTCCTGATCCGCTATCCCAACAAGCTCGAGCTGATCGGACCCGATGGTGCGCGAGAGAGCACTCCGATAGTCACAGGCGCGGTCACGTCGTGGGCCGCCGATGGACGGTCACTTCTCGTCGGCCGGATCTCATCGACGATGCCGGCAGGAGACCGGTTCGAGAAGTTCACCGTTTGGGGCGCGCCGCAGGGCGTGGAGAGCGCGACGCTGCCGAACCTGATCGGCGCACGCGTGTTCAGCCCGGATGGCCGGTACTTCACGGGGCTGAGCCGCGAACGGCTGGATACCACGCGGTTCGAGCTTTACCGCTGCGGAACGTGGTCGGACGAGGAGTGGAATGTCCAAGGCGATCCCGACGCGAAGGCGCGGCTAAGTCGCATCGAAGGCGACGAGCTCAGGTGGCTCCGTCCGGTCCCGGGCGACGTCGCGCAGTTCCGGCAGTTCTCGCACACCGGGGTCGACATCGCCGCACCGGTCGGCTCGATCATCGTCGCGGCCGACGGGGGCATCGTGAGCAAGGTCGGGTGGCAGGGCGTCGGCGGTCAGGGTGTGTGCGTCTCACACGGCGGCGGGCTCGAGAGCTGCTACTTCCACACCGCGGGCGCGCTCGTGAGCGTCGGGCAGCGCGTGGTCCGCGGCCAGCCGGTCGCCATCGTCGGCATGACGGGTGTGACGACCGGTCCGCACCTCCACTGGGAAGCAAAGCTCTTCGGCCAGCTCATCGACCCGCTCTCGCGCTAGCGCACCGTCACGCCCTCGATCGTGACTGTGCCTTCGCCCAGCGTGACCCTCTGAACAAGCACCGTCGACGGCACCAGCCCCCCGATAGCGGTCTCGACCGACGACGCCGCCTGCGCGCGCACCGAGTCCGGTAGTCCGAGGCCACCGAGCGTGATCGAGTCCACCCGTACGGCAACACGTCCCGAGCTCGTATACGGCGTTCCGGTCATGACGAACTCGGTCGTACCGAAGAAGACGCGCGCGGACGCGGTGAGACGCACACCGCTCGAGGTGGTGCGTACGACTGGATCGCGCACCGTCACGCCGCTCACGGTCTGCGGGAACGATGACGACGCCGCCTTCGTGAGCTCGGCGTCGGTCACGACGAGCGTGAACGACGTTTGCGGGGCGATCGTCGCGCTTGCGCTCGCGGACGGCGTCGGCGTGACCGAGCGGGTGGGGGTCGTACTGCCGGGAGTGGCCGTCGGCGATGGAAAAACGACGCGAGACGGCACGCAGTCGCGCGTCACGACGATCACGACAAGAAGAACGAGCGCCAAAAATCCGAGCCGCGCGACCGCGCCCACCCCGCTAGCCGTCGCGGCGCAGGTGTCGCCCGAGCCAGAGCCAGTAGATCGGACCACCGATCGCGGCCGCGAACAGCGAGACGAGGTAGACGTTGCCGCCGTTCTCGGATAGGCCTGAGACCAGGCCGACGAAGAGAACGGCCGCGGTGAGGAAACCCAGCAGGACGAGAAGACGCGGCGCCGCCGTCCGCCAGAGCAGGCGATTCGTGACGAAGAACCACAGGCCGGTCAGGCCGAAGGTCATCACGTTCAGCGGATTCGCCGGCGATGCGCCGACGAGCGGCGGCGTCTGGCGCAGATTCGCGACCTCGTACATCGCGGCCACCATCGCCCCAACCGAGGCAACGACGCCAACGAGCGTCGCGAAGAATGCCCACGCCTCCCCCGCGGCGCGCACTTTGTAGTACACGGCGACGATGGCGAAGAGCGCCCAGAAGGCGATCACCGCGTAGAGGAACTGGAAGACCTGCAGACCGATGCGGGGATCCGGGTCGTCCGGCTGGATCAAGACGCCATAGCCGAGCACCGCGGCCCACGAGGTCAGCGCGAGCAGGATGGCCGCGAGGCCGCCAAAACGCACGAACGAGCGGTCATCCATACCCAAGCACGATACGGCGGCTGCGCTCATACCATCAGCGCGGTGAGCGACGTTGCGCTGTTGTCGCTGCAGGCCGCCTCGGCGCTGATCCACTCACGCCGCGCGTCGTCGGTCGATCTCGTGCGCGCGTGCCTCGATCGCATCACGCGACATGACCGCGAGCTTGGAGCTTTCATCACGCTCACCGCCGACAGCGCGCTCGACGAGGCGAAGCGCGCCGATGCCGACCTCGCGAACGGCCACGATCGCGGCCCGCTACATGGGATACCGATCGCGCTGAAAGATCTGTACGACACTGCCGGCGTACGAACGACGGGTGGATCGCGCATCTACGGCGACCGGGTACCCGAGAAGGACAGCGCGGTCGTCGAAACGCTGCGATCCGCGGGCGCGGTGTTCCTCGGCAAGCTGAACCTTCATGAGTGGGCGCTCGGCGTCACGAACCAGAACCCGCACTTCGGTCCCGCGTGCAATCCATGGGACATCTCGCGCATTCCCGGCGGCTCGAGCGGTGGCAGCGCGGTCGCCGTCGCCTCCGGCTTTTGCTTCATGTCCCCCGGCAGCGACACCGGTGGCTCGATCCGCATCCCGGCATCGCTGTGCGGGGTAGCGGGGCTGAAGCCGACCTACGGTCGTGTGAGCCTACGCGGCGCGATCGCGCTCTCGTGGACGCTCGACCACGCCGGGCCGCTCGCGCGTACCGTCGGAGATCTTGCGCTCGCGCTGCATGCCATCGCGCGTCACGATCCGCTCGATCCGTCGTCCGCGGATATCGCGACCGAGGACTATGCATCCGGGGTGGAGGACGGCGCCGCGGGCGTGCGCATCGTCATCCCGACCAATCACTTCTTCGACGAGATCGACCCGGAAGTCGACGCCGCGGTGCGCGAGGCCGCACGCGTCCTGACCTCCCTCGGCGCATCCGTCACGGAGATGGCGTTGCCGCGTGCGGAGCTGCTCGCCCCGACGCAACGAGCGATCCTGCTCACAGACGCCGCCGCCGTTCACCGCGAGCACCTCCGCGAGCGGGCCGCGGACATCGGGGCGGATGTCCTGACTCGCCTGCGCACCGGACAGACCTTCACCGGCACGGACTACGCGCAGGCCCGGCGCGATCGGGACGAGCTCCGGCGCGAATGGCTCGCGGTACTGCGCGAGCAAGACGTCATCCTGTCGCCGACGACTCCGATCACCGCGCCATCGCGCGATGGGCAGGACGCCGTCGCGGCCGCGCAGCGCCTCACCGCGAACACATCGCCGTTCAATCTCACCGGCCTGCCGGCCATCTCTGTCCCGTGCGGCTTCAGTGAGGCGGGGCTCCCGATCGGACTTCAGCTCGCCGCCGGGCCCTGGCGCGAGGGGCTTCTCCTACGCGTCGCGCGCGCGTACGAGCACGCGACGCCGTGGCACGAGCGCCAGCCGCTGTCCTAAAAGCAGCGCGAGGAACAGCGCCGCCGCGGTCTCGATGGGCTCGCCGGCATCGGTCGAACCGAAGATCAGGAAGACGATGAGACCGACGATCGCGCCGATGAGGAGCAGGCATCCGCAACCGGTCACTCGTGACCGAGCCTAGCATCGCTAACCTCTAGGGCCGGGGAGGTGCGCGATGAACCGCGACGAGGCATGGGAACTTCTGTGCGAGCACACCAAGGGCGACAGCCTTCGAAAGCATGGGCTCGCGGTGGAGGCGGCGATGCGCCACTTCGCGCGCAAGCTGAGCGAGAACGAGGAGACGTGGGGGATCACCGGTCTGCTCCACGACTTCGACTATGAACGTGATCCGAATGGGCACCCGCAGAACGGCAAGCCCATCCTCGAGCAGGCAGGAGTGCCGGGGAACATCGTGCATGCGATCCAGTCGCACGGCGATCACACCGGGATCCCACGGGTGACGCCGATGGAGAAGACGCTTTACGCGGTCGACGAGCTCTGCGGGTTCGTCACCGCGGTCGCACTCGTGCGGCCATCGAAGTCCGTCCGCGATGTCGACGCGGGCTCCGTCCGCAAGAAGATGAAGGACAAAGCCTTCGCGCGCGCGGTCAGCCGCGAGATGATGCTGAAAGGCGCGGAAGACATGGCGATCCCGTTCGAGGAGCTCACGAGCGAAGTGATCGTGGCCCTGACCGACATCTCCGATCGCCTTGGCCTCGCCGGCACGGAGAGCTGATCGGTCCCGCGCCACACGATCGCTGCCGCCGCCGCGCGCGTCGGGACCCCGAGCGTGCGGCACGCGCGACGGATGTGCGTGCTCACCGAGTGCGGACTGATGCCCTCGTGGCGCGCGATCTCCTTCGTCGTGAGCCCGCGCGCGACGAGCCAGAGGATCTCGACCTGCCGGTCAGTCAGCGGGAAGCCAGCTCGTGAGCGTCGCAGCAGGACGCGCCGCGATACGGACCAACCGACGAGCGTGCCGAAAGCGACTAGCAACGGTCCGCGGACATCCACGGAGGAACGAGCGGCCGCGGCTTGCGCCGCCGCCTTTAGGTCAGTTCGCCTTTAGCTCGCCCGCTTCAGCGAGCGGCGATCCTGCGTGCGAATGACCTCGTGCTCGAAGCGCTCCAGGAACAGCTGCCCACCGCAGCGCGGGCAAAGCGGCTGCTCGGAGTCATCCCACACCGGGGCCTCGCGGCCACCGGTGGCGTATGCGGTGCGGAGCTGCTCGAGCGACGGCCGACGGGCACGGGTCGGTACGAGGACCTCCCCGAGTCCATGCCCACAGAAATAGCAGTACAGCTCAGCGCGAACAGCCACGTCATACCTCCACCAGGAAACACCCCAAGAACGGTGCCAGGGCGTTCCTTGTTCCCATTACCCAGCATCCGGCCTTTGCGTTCCGTTAATCGGTACGCACAGCGCCGGCGGGCGGATGGGCGAGGGGGGTTGCAGGGGGTTCTCCCCCTGCGATGGAAAAGGGCCAGCGGCTAGGAGGCGGTCTCGATCTCCAGGGAGACCAGGCTCATCGCAGGAGCGGAACCCCCTGCAACCCCCCTGGAGTCCGCGTCGGTCAGGTAAGTCAGCTTGCGGATCACACCGCGGGGAATGATGTGGAAGTCGTTGTGCCGGTAGTCCTTGCCCTCGTTGGTGATGTCGTAGTCACCCACGATGACGACGTACTCGGTCGTGTCCTTCCAGAGCATCCCGCAGGTGAGCTTGCGCAGACGGTAGGGCTCGAAGTCTTCGGGGATCGCGGTCCGTGAATACGCGGTGATGTCTTCCCACTCGACCGCGACCAGTGGTGTGTCCGAGTTGACCGTGCCGCCGTCCAACGCCCTTTTCTCCCTCGCGCGGATGCGGCGTCTCGGCGTCCGCATCTCGGTACACGAAGGTGGACTTTCGTCACGCTCGCGTACAGTTGGCGACGATATAAGTCGCCACCGCCGTGTCAACGGTGTGGGAGTAGGTGCGTTCATTTCAACAGGGACTCAGTTTGTGTTGATGCTTGCTAGCCCGCCTGGCGTCCGCGAGCGATCAACTCAGCGACCTTCTGTCCGCCCTTCTTACCGATCTCTTCGAAGTGCTCGTGCCCGTACTTCTCAGAGACGGCGTCGCCGCCGATCTTCCCGATGCGACCGTAGAAGCGTGCGCCGTAGAGCTCTTTGACCTTCTGGCCACCCTGCTTCCCGATCTGCTCGTAGAAATCGGAGCCGTGGCGCTCCGCGGTCGTGCGGCCACCCTTCTTGCCGATCTGCTCGTAGAACTCGGGACCGTGACGCTGTGCTGTGGTCGCTCCGCCTCGGCGGCCCGCCTCCGCGACCGTCATCGCGCCTTTGTTACGCGTCATCCGTGTCTCCCTTCGATGCCTTGCGGGGGCACAGTGTCTCCCTCGCTGAGTAGCAAGGGCAGCAAGTCCGATGCCACCGCTCATCCGGCTGGCCGATGAGCGAGCTATCAGGCGCTGCGAATGGACGTCGGCGGAACGGGCGGCAAGCGGACGATGCTCAGCGAATCTGCATCACGACCGTGCAGAGATCGCTACAGCCAAGCTCCGCCTTCACGCGTGGCGAGAGGTCGAACTCCCTGCCGGCGATATAGGGGCCGCGATCGACGACGGGAACTGTCACGGTCCTCGCGCCGTGCGTCAGCGTGACCATCGTTCCGCAGGGGAGCGACTTGTGCGCAACGCCCCAGGTGTCCGGTAGGAACTGGATCGGCAAACCATTGGCCTTCAGCCACGGCCAGCATGGCAGCCGATTCTCGTAGAAGCCGGGCCCGTACCAGGACGCGACGACCACGCTGCCGTTCGGAGCGGCGGGCACGGCGGTGATCGGGATGGGAACGGCCGCGACCCGGACGGGCGCCGGTGGCGCGGTCGGCTGTGGTGTCGTCTCGACGGCCGCCACGACCGGAAGCGGGCGCGCTACCGGATCCGGTAGCGGGGGAAGCTCGTTCGCGATCATCGGCGCGACCACGGTCACCGACGAGAGATCAGTGGTCGCCGCGACGATGGCTGATGCGCTCGGACGCGCGATCATCGATGAGACGAGTAGCGGGAGGAGCAGCGACAGGCCGAAGACCGCAACGCCCGTGCGCGCGACGAAAGGCGCGCGCTGCGGTGAGAGAAGCGTGGCCACCGCGCTCAGCGATCGGAAGAGCCACTCGTCGCGACCAGGTACCGCGCGCGGCCGTGCCGTCGCTCGTACCAAGGACTCGCTGACCGACGCACTGGCCGTTGCCCTTCGGGTCGGCCGCGTTCCGTAAGCGGAACAGTCGAGACAGAAGCGGCGGCCGTACAACGACCGCACTTTTCCGTCGACGATCTGTCGCGCCGAAAAGAGCTGCGCGCACCCCTCGCATGTCTGCGCTCTCACCTGCCGCCCCACAGTCGGCGTCGCCATGCAGGACTGATTCCAGCCTGTGTCTGTGCTGTTGACAGACCGTTACCGGCGCGACATCTCGTGCGTGACGAGCGCTTGCTCGCCTGGCGTACTTTCTCGCGCTGCGCAGCGGTCTAGCCCGGTACGGCGACGACGACGAAACGCGGGTCGTTCGGGTTGGGTCCGGTCGAGGTCTGAAGCGTCAGGCGTTCGGCGGCGGTCGGTTGGGCCCACGAGACATCACTGGGGTCCACACGTGGATGCACTTCGCTGACGAGATAGCGAAGGTGGCGCGCGTCTGGCGTGACGATCAGGACCTCGTCACCAACTCGAGCGTTCCACAGCGTCAGGAACATCCCCTGACGCGCATGCGCATAGATGTAGGAGTTGCCGCCGGCGCCCGGGATCGCGGTGCCGGGAAGATGGAACGCGAGGTCGTTCGGTGTCTCGAGACGCACGGTGTCGCGCTGGAGATCTCCCTCAGCGATCGACATATCGATGCCGAGCCGCGGGATCTTCACGCGATAGCCCGGCGGGATCGCCGGCACAGGCGTGGCGGTCGGACTGGCGGTCGCCGCGCTCGGGCTTGCGATCGGCGACGCCGTGATCGCGGCGACCGCCGACGACCCCGCAGACGGTGTCGCAGGGGGCGTTGCGGGACGGGACCCGACGATGAGGACCAGTCCGAGGCAGAGCGCCAGGAGGCTCAGGCCTGGCGTCCAACGGTTCACGGGCATACTCCGAAGCACACTAGATGCCCGCCGGACCCCTGACGTACAAGTCACGCCGCGAGCGGGCGAGCGAAGCAGTCCGCGCCCGCGGCCTCGCCGCGCTGCTTCTCTCGCCGAGCTCGGACCTCGCGTACCTCGCGGGGTACCGCATGCACGCCAGCGAGCGCCTCACCTGTCTCGTCATCGGCGCGGATGGCG
>JANMSU010000486.1:0-2624 GCA_031389835.1 Chloroflexota bacterium | reverse complement strand
GACTCCGCGAGGTCCGGCTGCACCGCGAGGTTCTCGTCCAGACGCATGACGTAGCTGTAGAGGAGCTCGAACACGCGCGCTGAGGTGAACGCTGGCACCTTGTGCGGGTCGAGGTTGGTGACCTCGCCGGCGCGGGCGAGGATCAGCGTGCCGCCCTTCTTTGGCGTCGACACGCCGCCGGTGGTCGGGGATGCGCCCGGTGCGGTCGATGTCGGTGCGCACGCCGCGAGCACGGTCGCGAACGTGAGGATCGCGGCTCCGATGACGTTCGATCGATGTGGCATCACACGACCTCCCCCTGCTATTGACCGTACGTTAGCACCGCGCGGACAGCCTTTAGGTCACATCCCGATGGGATGCCAGACGGTCTTGAGCTCAAGGAACGCCGCGATGTCGTACGGGCTCTGGCCATCCGGTTTTCCGCGCACGATGCGCTTCACGTTCTCTGCACCGAGCCGCTCGAGCTCGGTGACGTCGCCGTCACCACCGGTGAGGTCGAGCGCGGACACATCCATGTGCGACGCGAGCCAAGGCGCGAGCTCCTTCCGCAGACCGGTGAGGATGTTGACGACCCCGGGAGGGACGTCCGCGGTCGCGAGGCATTCAGCGAACTCGATCGCGACAAGGGGATGCGCTTCAGACGCGATGACCACCGCGGTGTTGCCACCGACGATGACCGGAGCGAGACGCGACACGAGGCCAAGCAGCGGCGGCTCCGGCGCAAGGATCCCCGTGACGCCGGTCGGCTCGGGCACCGTGAAGTTGAAGTACGGACCCGCGACGGGATTCGCGGTGCCGATGACCTGCGCGATCTTGTCCGCCCAGCCCGCGTACCAGACGACGCGATCGATCGCACGGTCGACCTCGTTCTTCCGAGGAGCGAGCGCGGAGAGCTCGTTCCGTCGCGCCTCCATCATCTCGGCGATCCGGTAGAGCACCTGCCCCCGGTTGTAGGCCGTCGCCTTTGCCCAGCCCGCCCCCGCCTGTCGCGCGATGCGGACCGCGTCGCGGAGATCCTTGCGCGACGCGCGCGCGACGTTCGCGTTCTCGACAACGAGCGTCCGACCCGACTCGGAACGCGGGAACGCGCCGCCGATGAACAGCTTGTAGGTCTTCTGGACCGGTAGGCGGCTCATGCGTCGTCCAGCGTCACGTACGACTCGAGCCCGTGACGGCCGCCCTCGCGCCCGAAGCCCGACTCCTTGTATCCACCGAACGGTGACGCTGGGTCGAAGCGATTGAACGTGTTCGCCCAGATGACGCCTGCGCGAAGTCGCTGCGCCATCGCGAGGATGCGCGACCCCTTCTCGGTCCACACGCCCGCCGAGAGTCCGTAAGGAGTGTTGTTCGCCTTCTCGATCGCCTCGTCCGGCGTGCGGAAGGTGAGCACGGACAGCACCGGGCCGAAGATCTCCTCCTGCGCGATGCGGTACGACTGAGCGACATTCGTGAATACGGTCGGCACGAACCAGTAACCACGCTCCGGCAGCTTGCAGGGCGGTTGGTAGATCTCGGCACCTTCGTCGACACCAGACTGCACGAGTGAGGCGATCTTCTCGAGCTGCTGTTTCGAGTTGATCGCGCCGACATCGGTGTTCTTGTCGAGCGGATCGCCGACCCGGAGTGTGCGCATGCGCCGCTTGAGCTTCGCGATCGTGGCCTCGTAGATGGACTCCTGCACGAAGAGACGCGAACCCGCGCAGCACACGTGGCCCTGGTTGAAGTAGATGCCGTTGATGATGCCCTCGATGGCCTGGTCGAGCGGCGCGTCGTCGAAGACGATGTTCGCCGCCTTGCCTCCAAGCTCGAGCGTCAGGCGTTTGCCGGTCCCGGCGAGCGTCCTCTGGATCGCCTTCCCCACCTCGGTCGACCCGGTGAACGCGATCTTGTCGACCCCATGGTGCGCGACGAGCTCAGCGCCGGTGCGGCCGTCGCCGGTGACGATGTTCACCACGCCGGGGGGCAATTCCGCCTGTCGCAGGACATCGCAGAACAGGAGCGCGGTGAGCGGAGTCGTCTCGGCGGGCTTGAGCACCACGGTGTTTCCGGCGGCGAGCGCGGGCGCGATCTTCCACGCGAGCATCAGCAATGGGAAGTTCCACGGGATGATCTGGCCCGCGACACCGAGCGGCTCGTAGCCCGCGAGTTCGGTGTTCATCACCTGCGCCCAGCCGGCGTGGTGCGAGAAGTGCCGGGAGACGAGCGGGATGTCGATGTCGCGGGTCTCGCGGATGGGCTTGCCGTTGTCCATCGTCTCGAGCACCGCGAAGTGGCGGCTGTGCTTTTGCAGGTGACGGGCGATGGCGTAGAGGTACCTGGCGCGCTCATGGCCGCTCCGCGCAGCCCACGCGGGGAACGCCGCCCGGGCTGCGGCGACCGCCACGTCAATGTCGGCGGACGTGGCTTGCGTGACCTCGGCGATGGGTTGGGCGGTACCGGGGTTGACGGTCGTGAACGTCTCGCCCGGCGTGGTGAACGCGCCGTCGATGAACAGCCCGAACCGCCGGTCGTGCCGGTCGAGCCAGGCGTTGACCGTCCCGTCGGACTCCGGGGCGGGGCCGTAGTCCATGCGCTCGAGCAGATCCCAGACGCGCGTTGACATCAGGCCATCGGGTGGCGGAAGC
>JANMSU010000474.1:0-2987 GCA_031389835.1 Chloroflexota bacterium | reverse complement strand
GTGTGCAGCTCGTCGATGAACAGGATGATCTTGCCCTCGCTCGCGGCGATCTCCTTGAGCACCGCTTTGAGCCGCTCCTTGAACTCGCCGCGGTACTTCGCACCAGCGAGAAGCGAGCCGATGTTCAGCTCGAAGATCTGCTTGTCCTTGAGACCCTCGGGAACGTCGCCGCGCACGATGCGCTGTGCGAGGCCCTCGACGATCGCCGTTTTGCCGACGCCCGGCTCGCCGATGAGCACCGGGTTGTTCTTCGTGCGGCGCGAGAGGACCTGGATCACGCGCCGGATCTCCTCGTCGCGGCCGATGACGGGATCGATCTTGCCTTTGCGCGCGAGATCGGTGAGGTCGCGACCGTATTTCTCGAGCGACTGGTACTTGCCCTCGGGATTCGCGTCGGTCACCCGCTGATTGCCGCGCACGTCTTTGAGCGCGTTCAGCACGCGCTCGTGTGTGACACCAAGGCGCTTGAGCGCCTGACCCGTGTAGCCGTTGTCGGCAGTCATCGCGAGCAGCAGGTGTTCGGTGGAGACGTACGCATCACCGAGCGCCTCCGCCTCCTTCTGCGCCTGCTGCAGCACGCGGCCCAGGCGCGCGGACGCGCCGATCTGCACGTTGCCGGAGACCTTCGGTTGCCGCTCGAGCTCGGTGCCGAGTGCGCTGCCCACTGGCGCGGGCTGCACGCCGAGCGCCGTGAAGACGCTCGGCACGACGCCGCCGTGCTGCTCGAGCAGCGCGGCAGCGAGATGCTCGACGTCGATCTGGCTGTGGCCGTTCTCGCGCGCGCGCTGCTGCGCGCTGATGATCGCTTCTTGTGATTTCTCAGTGAGCTTGTTCGGATCGATCACTTCGTTACCTGCTCAATCTCTGACCTCCGGTCAGGAGACACGCTCAAGGCTGATGGACTCGCTCGTCGCGGATGAACCGCTCCTCGCTCGTTCATAACAAGCCTTTGCGGGGATCCTCACCGGCGCGTGACGTCGCGAGCTCTGTGACCAGCTCGCGCTCCTTCTCGCTCAGCTTCGTTGGCAGAACGACCTTGACGCTCACGTAGAGGTCACCGGACCCACCGGTCGCGCGCGGCATCCCCTGCCCCGCGAGCCGGATGACGCGGCCGTTCTGGGTCTCGGGCGGGATGCGGAGCGAGACGCGTCCCTTGAGCGTCGGCACCGTCACTTCGGCGCCGAGCAGCGCTTCATGCAGCGCCACCGGCAAGTCCATCCGGAGATCGTCGCCGTCACGCTGGAAAACGGGATGTGGTCGAACACGTGCACGCAGGAACAGATCGCCCGCGGGTCCGCCGCCCGCACCCGGCGCGCCCTGCCCGGCGAGGCGGATGCGCTGGCCATCACGCACGCCCAGCGGGATCTTCACGCTCAGCCGGCGCATGGTCCCATCGGGTAGGCGCAGCTCGAGCGTCCGCTCCGTTCCCTTGTAGGCCTCGGTCAGGGTGATCTCGACGTCCTGTTCGATGTCGGTGCCCACCGCGGCGCGACGCCGGCGAGTGGAGGTGCGCCCGAAGAGCGGCCCGGTGTCGAAGTCCGCCTGTCCCTCACCGAACAACGTTCGGAAGAAGTCCGAGAAACCGCCCGCTTCGCCGTTGAACGGGTCTGCACCGGGCTGCCCGGTGTAGACCCACCGGAATCCGCCGGGCTGCTGCTGCGAGCCACCGTTCTGAAAGCGCGCCCAATCCGGACCGATCGTGTCGTAGCGCTTCCGCTTATCGGGATCGGAGAGGACCTCGTTGGCCTCGTTGATCTCTTTGAAGCGCTTCTCCGCCTCCGGCTTCTTGTTGACGTCAGGGTGGTGCTGGCGCGCGAGCTTGCGGTAAGCCTTCTTGATCTCCTCGGCGCTCGCGGTCTTCGAGACGCCGAGTGACTTGTAGTAGTCCTTGTATTCGACGGGCATTTATCGCAGGGGGAGAACCCCCTGCAACCCCCCCTTCAGCGCCGGGGCCACGCCGCCACCCCCGCTAGTGCGCGGGCGGCGGGACGACGCCGTGTGGGGCCGCCGCCTCGATCTGCGCCGGCGTCACGGCCGGCTGGCCCGGTTGGAGCGCGATCTTCAGGACCTGATCGACGTTTTCGACCGTCCTGATCTCGATTGTGTCGAGCACTTCCTTGGGGATATCGATCAGGTCCCGTTTGTTCTTCTCGGGAAGGATGAACACCTTGATCCCGGCGCGGTGCGCCGCGAGCAGCTTCTCCTTCACTCCGCCGATCGGCAGGACCCTGCCGCGAAGCGTGATCTCGCCGGTCATCGCGACCTCGCGTCGAACGCGACGGCCTGAGAGGGCCGACACGATGGCGGTCGCCATCGTCACGCCGGCGGACGGGCCGTCCTTCGGGATCGCGCCCGCGGGAACGTGGATATGCATCGCGTGATCCTCGAAGAATCCCTTCGGGATCCCGAAGTCGCGTTCGTGGGCTCGCACGTACGAAAGTGCCGCGCGCGCCGACTCCTCCATCACCTTGCCGATCTGCCCGGTGAGGGTGAAGTCCTCGTCTTTGCCATCGATGACAGTGGCTTCGACGGTGAGCACGTCACCGCCTGCCTCCGAGACCGAGACGCCGGTCGCGGCGCCGACCTGGTCCTCTTCCTCGGCGAGGCCGTAGTCGAACCGCTGCGGTCCGAGGTACTCGGCGACGAGCTCCAGGGTGACCTCGACCTTGTCGGTCTTGCCCTCGGCGATCGCGCGCGCGACCTTGCGGCAGATCGTTCCGATCTCGCGCTCGAGGTTGCGCACGCCGGCTTCGCGCGTGTAACGGCGGATGAGCTCGCGGAGCACCTCGTCGCCGATAACGAGGCGCGACTCGCCCGTCACGTCCTCGGCGTTCTTCCTCGGCTCTGTGGTCGCGCCGGCGTCGGCCGTCTCCGCCTCGTCGGTGGGGCGGTCAGGGGGCATCAGGCCGTGCTGCTTGAGCTGGCGCGGCACGAGGTAGCCGGTCGCGATGTGGAGCTTCTCCTCCTCGGTGTAGCCGGGCAGGCGA
>JANMSU010000467.1:0-3412 GCA_031389835.1 Chloroflexota bacterium | reverse complement strand
CGCTCGAGGGCGCCCTGAAGCTGAAGGAGCTCTCGTACATTCACGCCGAAGGCACAGCCGCCGGCGAGATGAAGCACGGGACGAACGCGCTCATCGACGAGGACCTCCCGGTCGTCGCGATCGCGCTGAAGGACTCGGTGTACAAGAAGATGCGATCGAACATGGAGGAAGTGCGCGCGCGGGCCGGCGTGCTGATCGCGGTGGCGAACGACGATGACACGGAGATCGCGGGGAAGGCGGAGGAGATCATCCGCATCCCGAAGACCGACGAGCTGCTCGAGCCCGTGCTCGCGATCATCCCGCTGCAGCTCCTCGCGTACCACATCGCCGACCGTCGCGGCAACGACGTCGACCAGCCGCGCAACCTCGCCAAGAGCGTCACCGTCGAATGAGCGCGGCCGGCACCGAGGTGGGCATCGACATCATCGAGACGCACCGCATCCGAGGCGTGCTCGAGAAGCACGACACGCGCTTCCTGAACCGCGTGTACACCGAGTGGGAGCGCATGTATTGCCGGCACAACGTGCTCCATCTCGCGGGACGCTGGGCTGCGAAAGAGGCGGTGTCGAAGGTGCTGGGACTTGGCGTGCGCGGCGTGGGCTGGCGCGAGATCGAGATCCGCCGCACGCCCTATGGCCAGCCGACGGTGGCGCTACACGGCCGCGCGGAGCAGCGGCGCCGCGCGATGGGACTCTCCGAACCGCTCACGGTGAGCATCTCGCACATCCGCGACCTCGCGGTCGCGGTCGCCGTGGGCGTGCGCTGACAGCCCCGAGCCAGCTGCTCGACGCGCGGATCGTTCGCGCGTCGCTCAAGCCGCTCCCGCCGGATTCCGGCAAGGAGGCACGCGGGCGTGTGCTCATCGTGGGCGGATCGCATCGCTACCCCGGCGCGGTGCTCCTGGCGGCGCGCGCGGCGGCACGCTGCGGCGCCGGCGTCGTCACCGTCGCCGCAGCGCGCTCGGTCATCGAGATGATCGCGGGTCACGATCCCAACGTGACCTTCTTTCCGCTGGCCGAGGCGCAGCCCGGCATCATCGCGACGGGCGCCGCCGCACAGGTCACGCCGATCTTCGGCGACAAGATCCGCGCGATGCTCATCGGCCCGGGCCTCGCGCACGCTTCGGGCACCGATGATTTCGTGATCGCGCTGCTGCGCAACGCGAAGACGGTCGGCACCGTCATCGACGCGGACGGGCTGAACGCCCTCGCGCGCACCGAGGACTGGGTGTCCACGCTGCCGAAAGCGACCGTTCTCACGCCGCACGACGGCGAGGCCGCCCGACTCGCGGGCCGCGTCGTTCCCACCGGCACGGCGCGTGTCGCATTCGCCGAGCGCTACGCGACATCGTGGAACGCAGTCGTCGTGCTGAAGGGCGCCGTCACCGTCGTGAGTGACGGCAAGCGCACCTACGTGCACGACGCCCCGAATCCAACGCTCGGCGTCGGTGGGTCGGGGGATGCGCTGGCGGGCGCGGTGGCCGCGTTCGTCGCACGCGGCCTGACCGCACTCGCCGCGTCCGCGGCGGCGGTCTGGGTCCATAGCCGAGCGGGCGCGCTGCTCGCGTCGGAGATCGGTGAGTCTGGTGCCCTAGCGACCGACATCGTCGACGCCATGCCACGCGCCCTGCGCGAGGTCCTCGCCAGATGAGCGTCGCCGCGCCGCTTCGGTCGACGGTCGTCGACGTGGATCTCGATGCGCTCGCGTCGAATCTCGCCGCGCTGAGGAAACGCGGGGGCGGCGAGGTAATCGCCGTCGTCAAGGCTGACGCGTACGGCCACGGCGTCGAGGCTGTCGCCGAGACGCTCGTCGAAGCGGGCGCCGTGATGCTCGCGGTCTTCACGGTCGAAGAGGCTCTGGTGATCCGACGCGCCGGCATCGCGGCACCGCTGCTCGTCCTGAGCGGCGCGTCCGACCGCGCGGAGGCCGAGGCCGCGGTCGCCGCCGACTGTTCGCTCGTCGTTTGGGATGTCGAGCGCGCGCGCCTGTACGACGAGGTCGCGGCCGCCGCGCGCCGCATGATCCGGGTTCACTTCAAGGTCGACACCGGGCTCACGCGACTCGGTGCGCCGGCCGCGGAGGCGCCCGCGCGTCTTGCGGCGATCCGCGAGCTGCGCCACCTCGAGGTCGAGGGGCTGTTCACACACCTCGCGACCGCCGACGAGGTAGACGTCAGCGGCGATAAGCTGCAGCTCGCGCGCTTCGCTGAGGTGCTGCGCGCGGTCCCGGACCCACCACGGCTGGTGCATGCCGCGGCGAGTGGCGGCACTGCGGCGTTCGGCCCGATTCCAGGCTGCACGGCGATCCGTCCGGGCGTTTCGCTTTACGGCCTCCACACCGCGTCGCACCTCGAGGGCGCGCTGACCCTCCGACCGGCGCTCGAGTGGCGCTCGCGGATCCATCGCGTCACGGCTGTGCCGAAGGGGACCGGCGTCTCCTACGGGCTCGAGTACCGGTTGCCCCGTGACGGCAGGATCGCCACCGTCCCCGTCGGATACGGCGACGGATTCCCGCGCTCGCTCGGTCGGCGGGGTCGTGTACTCGTCGGAGGTCGCGCGCTGCCGCTTGCTGGGCGCGTCGCCATGGACCTCGTCATGCTTGACGTTACGGACCTACCGACGGCGCGTGAAAGTGACGAGGTGGTGATGATCGGCGCTCAGGACGGCGCGCGGCAAACGGCCGATGACCTGGCCACCGCGGCAGGAACGATCAGCTACGAGATCGTGACTGGCATCCGCCGCCGCGTGCCTCGGCGGTACCACCGCGGGGGAAGGCTGGTCGCGACGCGGACGCTCGCCGACGGGTACCGACGCCTGTGAGCCGCGGCCTGCGCCCTCTCGCCGTCCTGCTCGCGTCGGTCCTGTTGCTCGGCGCGTGCATCCCGCAGGTCAGCACACCGCAGCCCTCGTCCTCGTCAGAGGCGAGCGCCGCCGCGACCGCATCGGCAAGCGCGGGCGCGAGCGCCCTCGCGACGCCCGTGGCGTCGGACATGAGCGCCGCGCTCCTCGCCAAGCCGCTGCCGGAGGGGGACATCTTCGATCTCACGCGCCGCATGCGCGGCCGCGAGGGCCAGCCCGCGGCGGAGTTCCAGCCCGTCCGCGCGACGCCGCCCGTCGAAGGCGTAGGCACCGAGCTCCCGTTCTGGACCTACGACTTCGCGGCGAAGAAACCGACGAAGATCACGGCCACGCTGCGCGTGATCACCGATCACGCGAAATGGTGGGTGCAGACCGACGTGCAGTTCGATCTCGAGCAGCTGCGCGTCAGCGCGTCGGCGTTCCAGACCAGGATCTACCCGACGACCCGCAGGCTGTACGGCGAGGAGTGGACGCCCGGCATCGACTCCGATCCGCGCATCAACATCCTTGTGGCGCGGATCCCAGGCGCAGCGGCCGGTTACTTCAACTCGTCC
>JANMSU010000452.1:0-3066 GCA_031389835.1 Chloroflexota bacterium | reverse complement strand
GGGCCTGGGGCAAGCATGAGCGGGCGCTGCCGACTCTCCCCATTCGACATCGAGTGGATAGCGTACGAGACTCGCGGCCTTGGAACGCCAGTCGCACGTGAGCACCGAAACGCTGGGCGGCGCCCGGGCGGTCGGCATCGTGTGCGCCGCGCTGTTCTTCGCTCCGGTGGTGCTCTCGATCGCCTTCCCGGACTGGTTCCTGTTCGCGCCGTACCACCGTACCTACGAGCGGCTCGTCGGGACGATCCTCGGGGCGCTGGGCCTCGGGCTGCTGCTGGCGCTCCGTGATCCCGCCAGGAACGCCGGCGTGTTTGCCGTCATCGGCCTCACCGCCGGTTCGATCGGCGCGGCGACGATCTACTCGCTGGTGTTCGACGGCGCGGCGTCTTCGCACTGGCTGACGACGGTGCCGCTGCTCGGCGCGATAGCGGTCGCGCTCGTCGTCACGTACACCCGCCTGCGGCGGCCTCATCCGGTCGTCGTACGGATCGTCATCGCCGCGGTCGCGCTCCTGCCGATCGCGCTCTACTTGCACGATGCCGCGTACCGCGCATTCGTCCGACCCTAAGCACGTCACTCAGACCGTCCCCCGTTATCGTGCGCGTGTGCCGCCGATCGTCTCCGTGCGCGAGCTCCGCAAGAGTTACGGTCAGATCAAGGCGGTCGACGGCGTGAGCTTCGACGTGGAGGAGCGCGAGATCTTCGCGCTGCTGGGACCGAACGGCGCGGGGAAGACGACGACCGTCGAGATCCTCGAAGGCCTGCGCCAGGCGGACAGCGGGACCGCCATAGTCGCCGGGGTCGACGTGCGCAAGAACCCATCCGGCGTAAAGGAACGCATCGGTGTTCAGCTGCAGCAGAGCGCGTTCCCAGAGAACTTCGTGGCGAAGGAGATCGTCGAGCTCTTCGCGCTCTTCTACGGCAAGCGCGTCGACTCGATGGCGCTGCTGCGGTCGGTCGGGCTAGAGGACAAGGCGAAGCAGAAGCAGGAGAAGCTCTCCGGTGGTCAGCGCCAGCGGCTCTCCATCGCCGTGGCGCTGGTGAACGAGCCGCAGGTGCTGTTCCTCGACGAACCCACCACCGGCCTCGACCCGCAGGCGCGACGCAACCTATGGGAGCTCGTTCGCGCCATCCGCGCCCGCGGAACGACGGTCTTCCTCACCACGCACTACCTCGACGAGGCGGAAGCGCTGTGCGACCGGGTCGCGATCATGGACGCCGGCCAGATCGTCGCCCTCGATTCGCCGCCCGCCCTGATCCAGGCGCTCCTGCGGCGCGGTTTCAGCAAACCGATCGTCCAGCAGCAGGCGAACCTCGACGACGTGTTCCTCGACCTCACCGGCCACGCGCTGCGCGAGGAATAGTGGGACAGGTACTCGGCTACACGGCGTTACTGCTTCGCTCCTATGCGCGCGACCGCACGGCGTTGTTCTTCGGCTTCCTGTTCCCGCTCCTCTTCATGGCGCTGTTCGGCGTCCTCAACTTCGGCGGCTCGGTGCGCGTGTCGTTGGCGGTGGTGGACGAGGCGAAGAACGAGCAGAGCGCGTCGTTCATCACATCGCTGAAGGCGATCGAGACTCTCCAGGTCACGACCTCCGAGCGCGAAGCAGCCCTCGCCGAGCTCACCGCGAACGATAAGGATCTTGTGCTCGTCATTCCGCGCGACTTTCGCATCGCGTCCGCGGCGCCCGGAGCGGGCGTGCCAACACTGACGCTCTACGAGAACAGCGCCGAGCCCGAGGCTGGAGCGATCGGCAGGGCGATCCTGAGCTCGGTGGTGAACGAGATGTCGTTCGCTGTGACGCAGACGGCGCCGGTGTTGACTGTCAAGCGCGAGGAGATCACGGGGCGGAACCTCAAGTACGTCGACTTCCTCACGCCCGGGATCCTGGGGATGACGATCATGCAGCTTGGTATCTCGGGCGTCGCGTTCTCATTCGTCGCGGAGCGCCAGCGCGGCGTGATCCGGCGGATCATGGCGACGCCGATCCCGCGGCGGAACTACATGGCGGCGCACGTGCTGCAGCGGCTGATCCTCGCCGTGGTCCAGGTGCTGATCCTTCTGGCCGTCGCGGTCTTCGCGTTCAAGGTCACCGTCGTCGGCGGGCTCGGCGCGCTCCTACTTGTCGCTGTTCTCGGGGCAGTCGTGTTCCTGTGCCTGGGCTTTGCCGTGACCGGCCTTCTCGCCACCGAGAACCAGGCTGCGGTCGTCACGCAGGTCGTCACCCTGCCGCAGCTCTTCCTGTCGGGCGTGTTCTTCTCGCGCGACGCGGTCCCAGCGTTCCTGAAGCCGGTCGCGGATCTCCTTCCGCTCACCTTCCTGAACGACGCGCTGCGCGACATCGCGACCACGGGAGCGACGCTGGCTGACGTGAGCGGGCAGATCCTCGGTCTCGTGGTGTGGGCCGTCGTCTCGTTCTTTGCCGCGTACCGGCTCTTCCGGCTGGACCCCTAAGACTCGAGCGCATCGGCGACGGCGCGATGGGCGACGGCGCGGAAGCGCCCCCAGTCGGCCCAGCTGCCCCCGATGCTCTTCTTTCCTTCGGTCGTCAGATCTTCGAGTGCGGCGGCCTGCGAGCGGACCTCCGCGGGCGTCATCTCGCGCCAATCGTCGATCTGCTCCTCGGTGTCGAGCGCGCCGAGCGTGCCGCCCACCTCATCGAGGAGGAACGCGAAGGTGTGGAAGAGCGGCACGTCGGTCGGGGTCGAACGGCCGCGATACGAGATGGTCGCGAGAAAACGCCGCACGACCGTCTCGAGGCCGGTCTCCTCGTGCGTCTCACGAAGCAGCGCGTCATGGATCGTCTCGCCGTGATGGATACCGCCCGTGGGCAGCCGGTACGCACCGCGCGGATAGAAGGTCTTGATCGCGACGAGCACCTTGCCGTTCGGCCGGCGCACCGTCATCAGGACCTCACCGTATCTGTCCCGCCGTCGGATCGGATCGTCGAAGCCGTCATCGATCAGGGCTTCGATCGCGCGCGGCTCGCCATATCGCTGCGCGAGCTCGGCCAGCTCTCGACGTATCTCGGCGGAGAGCTCCATCCCGCGAGGCTACGCCTCAGG
>JANMSU010000314.1:0-14890 GCA_031389835.1 Chloroflexota bacterium | reverse complement strand
GCCAGCAGCCCCTCGCGCGCGAGGATCTCGGCGGCCTCGAGCGCGGCGGCGACCGGGTGTCCGTACGCGACGATCACAAGATCGTCGCCGTCTCGCAGCGTCTCCGAGATGCCGATCGGGACCTCGCGTGGCGCGGCCGGCATCACGACGCCGGTGCCGGTCCCGCGCGGGAAGCGCACGCCGATCGGTCCGCGTTGGGCGCGCGCGTGCCGGTATGCCGTCCAGACCATGTCGCGCAGCTCCGCCTCGTCCTTGGGCGCCATCAGCACGATGCCGGGGAGCGGGCGCAGGAACGCGATGTCGTACAGACCTTGATGCGTCCGCCCGTCGTCGCCGACGATGCCCGCGCGGTCCATCGCGAATACCACGGACAGGTCCTGAACGGCGACGTCGTGCAGCACCTGGTCGAATCCCCGCTGCAGGAACGTCGAGTAGATCGCGACGATCGGGACGATGCCCTGTGTCGCGAGACCCGCGGCCATCGTGACCGCGTGCTGCTCGCAGATGCCAACGTCGATCACGCGCTGCGGGTACTCCTTGAAGAGCGGTAGCAGGCCGGTGCCGCCCGGCATCGCCGCCGTGATCGCGACCGCGTGCTCGTCTGCCCTCAGGATCTCCCGCACGGCGTCCGCGAAGACCGCCGTGTACTGGGGTGCGGTGGCCTTGGTAGTACCGGTCGCCGACACGCCGTGCCATTTCACGTTGTCATCTTCGGCCGGCCCATAGCCGTGGCCCTTCTGGGTCTGGAGGTGCACGAGCACGGGGCCGTCGCGAAAGTCGCGTGCCTTCGTGAGAACGCTCTCGACCGCGAACAGGTCGTGCCCGTCGACCGGGCCGAAGTACGTGAAGCCAAGCTGCTCGAACAGGAGGTTCGGGATGAGCAGCGCCTTGAGGCTGTTGAAGATGCGGCGGCGCGCCTCCTCCGCCAGGTCTCCCGCGGGCATGTGGTCCAGGACCTGCCGCACCACGTGCTTCGCACCGCGGTATGGCGACGCCGTACGGAGCGTCTCGAGCATGCGCGAGACCGCGCCGACGTTGGGTGCGATGCTCATCCCGTTGTCGTTGAGCACGACGATCACGCGGCGCTTGTCATGGCCGACGTTGTTCAGGCCCTCGAACGCCATGCCGGCGGTGAGCGCGCCGTCGCCGATGATCGCAACGACGCCCCAGTTCTCACCCTTGAGATCGCGCGCGATCGCCATCCCGTGCGCGGCCGAGATCGACGTGCCCGCGTGGCCCGCGCCGAACTGGTCGTGCTCGGATTCGTTTCGCGCGAGGAAGCCTGAGATGCCGCCGAATTGCCGCAGCGTCTCGAACCGCGGACGCCGGCCCGTCAGCATCGTGTGGATGTACGCCTGGTGACCGGTATCCCACACGAGCTTGTCGCGCGGCGATTCGAACACGCGGTGGAGCGCGACGGTGAGCTCTACTGTGCCGAGGCTCGATGAGATGTGGCCACCGGTGCGCTGCACCATGTCCACGGTATAGGCGCGGATCTCCTCGCAGAGCGTCAGCAGATCCTCTTTCGGCAGCCCGCGGAGGTCGCGCGGATCGTTGATGCGCTCGAGGACCGACATCGTCCCCATACTACGGGCGCGTGCTGGATCTTTCGTCTCATGCGGCGGTCATCACCGGCGCGACCGGCAATCTCGGAACAGCTGTTGTGCGCGCGTATCTCGCACGTGGGGCGCACGTGGCCGCCGCGGTGCGCGACGCCGCCAAAGGCGAGGCGCTGCGAGCCACTCTCGCTGACGTCGCGGGCGACGAGAGCGATCCGCGCCTTCTTGTGATCCGCGCGGACCCGGCCGATGCCGCCGCGATGGATGCGCTCGTGGAGCGCGTTCTGCGCACCTGGGGTCGCGTCGACATCCTCAACAATCTGGCGGGGACGTTCAAAGGCGGACCGCCGCTCGATACGGGTCTCATGCGCGAGATGTGGGACAGCAACGTGATCACGGCGGTGACAGCCGCCGGGGCTTGCCTTCGTCCGATGCGGGCGCGTGGTTACGGCCGCATCGTGAGCGTCTCGGCGATCGGCGCGCTCAAGGGCTCACGCAACAGTGCCGCATACGCAATGTCAAAGAGCGCTCTCGTCCGGTGGACGGAGTCGGCGGCTACCGAGCTGAGGGCCGAGGGGATCACCATCAATGCCGTGCTGCCGACGACCATCGACCATCCGGTCAATCGCGCGCGGATGCCGAAAGCAGACCCGAAGCTCTGGCCGTCGCCCGAGGAAGTCGCCAGCGTCATCCTGTTCCTCTCATCGCGCGAGGCGAGCGGGGTGAACGGCGCCGCCATCCCGATCACGGCGCGGACATAGGAGGAGGGCAGATGGAATATCAGCTCGCGAAGTTCATTCACGTCCTGCTGGCGATCATCGCGGTCGGGTTCAACGCGTCGTACGGCATCTGGCTCGCTCGCGCCGCGAAAGCGCCGCAGGCGACGCAGAGCCACGTCTTGCGCAGCATCTGAACGCGGGCATCCCGTTCAGTCGATTCTGGATAGCGGCCGCGATCGGCCTCTGGCTCGTGCTCCTCTTCGTCGGCGCGGGCGTCTACACGCCGACCCTTCGAGATCAGATCCGCGTGCTGGAGGCCGCCGGACCGGAAAGCGAGGAATACCAGCGCCTCTCAGCGCGTGGCCGCAACGTGGGCATCGTGCTCGCGATTATCGTGGTCATCATCGTTTTTCTTAGGGTCACGAAGCCCGCCTAGGCACAAGCCGCTCGCGCAGCGCCTCGGCCCACTCGGCATATGCGTCCGCGGACGGGTGCAGCCCGTCAGGAGCGAACATCCCGCGGCGCATCTGTTCGCGCATGAGCGGGAAGATGTCGATGTAGGACGCGCCGACGCGCTTCGCCTCCTCGCGCGCGATGGCGTTGAAGCGCTCGATGCGTTCCGCGATCAGATTGGGCACGCCGAACGACGCGCCGGCTCGCGAGAGCGACCAGTCAGGCTGTGGCAGCGCGTAGAGCGCCGCGGCGGGCGCATCCGCCCCGATGCGTAAATGGATCGCACGCAGCTGCGACCGGTAGCGGTCGTCCGTCGACCCGGCGACGAGGTCGTTCGCGCCGATCAGCACCGTCACGAGCGTCGGCCTGAACTCGGCGACGAGCGGCAGCTCCTCCGCGATGAGGTCATCGGTGCGGTAGCCGTTCACCGCTGGATTCCGAAGGACGACGTCGCGCCCTCGGTCGGCCCAGAGGCGCGTCAGCACCGCCGGGAACGAACGATCCGGCGTGGTGCCCGTTCCGATCGTGAACGAGTCGCCGAGAGCAAGCCAGCGCTCTGTCGAAGGAATGCCGATGGAATGCTCCGCTGTTCTAGTCTGTGGAAGCGTTTCCAGAAAGGACCACGTTTGGCTGACTACGACCTCATCATCATCGGCGGCGGCCCCGCCGGGTTGACCGCCGGACTCTACGCCGCGCGCGCCAACATGAGCGCGGTCCTGCTCGAGGGCAAGGACGTCGGCGGCGAGATCCTGAATACCGACCTCATCGAGGACTACCCCGGCTTCGAGTCCGTCACCGGTGCCGAGCTCGCCCAGAAGATGGCCGACCATGCGCGCAAATTTGGTCTCAAGATCGAGACCTACGCGCCGGTGAAACAGGTCCGCGTCGACGGTGACCGCAAGATCGTCGAGCTCGAGGACGGCACCACTCACCGTGCCTACGCCGTCATCGTGACGGTCGGCGGTGAGCCGGTGAAGCTCGGTGTTCCGGGCGAGACGGAGTACCACGGCCGAGGGGTCTCGTACTGCGCCGTTTGCGATGGCGCCTTCTTCAAGGGCAGCGACCTCGCGGTCATTGGCGGAGGCGACAGCGCGTTCCAGGAGGGACTGTTCCTGACGCGCTTCGCGAAGAAGCTCCACGTCGTGCACCGTCGTGACGACTTCCGCGCCCAGGCGATCCTTCAGGACCGCCTGCTCGGGAACGACATGGTCCACACCGTGACACCCGCGACGGTCAAGGAGATCGGCGGGGACGGCACGGCGGTGAAGTGGCTCGATGTCTCCCGCGACGGAGAGGTCGAGCGCATCCCGGTCGAGGGCGTATTCGTCTTCATCGGGTTCAAACCGGTCGGCAGGCATCTGTTCGCCGATCACATCGATCACGACGAGAACGGTTATCTCATCACCGATCAGTACATGCAGACGAGCATCCCCGGCGTTTATGCCGCGGGAGACACACGCGCGCAGCTCGCGAAGCAGATCACCACCGCTGTCGGCGATGCCACCACAGCCGTGCTCCACGCTGAGCGCTACATCGAGGAGCTCAGGTTCACCGAGCGCGCGTTCCCGCAGGCGCCGCAAGAGGCGGTCGCCGAGACCGCGACCCGAATGAAGATCCTCACCTTCGCGCCCGGCGCGGTCGTCATCCGGGAGGGCGAGCGATCCGACCGCTTCTTCGTCGTCGCGAAGGGCGAGGCGGTCGCCGTGCAGCGGGACCCCGGCGGAGCGGAACGCGTGCTCGGCACGCTGCGCCCGGGCGACTACTTCGGTGAAGTCGGCATCCTAAGCGGGCATCCGAGGAACGCGACGGTCCGGGCAAAGACCTCGCTCGAGGTCCTGGCGCTCGACGACGCTGCCTTCCGCACGCTCGTCGCCAGCTCGCAGGCAACCAGCGAGCAGATCGGGCGTGTCGCGAGATCGCGCGAGCGCGTCGAGGACGGCGCCGCGGACTAGGCCGCCGGCAACGGGGCGAGCTCCTTCATGCCTTCGATGAGCTCGTTCAGGTCGAACGGCTTCTGAAAAACCTTGCGGATCCCGCGCTTCTGGAACTCCGAGGCGTTCTCGCGCGAGACCGCGGTCTCGAACATCACCGGTACGCTGCGCAGGCGCTCGTCCTGGTGCAGGCGGTCGTAGAGCTCGAGGCCGCTCATCCCAGGAAGACCCACGTCGAGGACGAGCAGGTCAGGCTTGATCTGCTCCATCGTGCGGAGCGCGTCGGTCGGCCGCGTCACGTGGATGGCGCGGTAGCCCTCTTCGTCGTTGATCACGCCCGCAAGCAATTCACCGATGGGCTGGTCATCCTCTACGACGACGACGACCCGCGTGCGGAGTGGACCTCGGGTCATCATGCCGAAATGGCTGCGCATGGCGTGCCACGCAGACGATTTCGCGAACCGTTCGTGCGCCCTTAGCGCAACGATCCTGTATCGGGGCGACTCGGCCCTAACAGTTTCGCGCGGACGCGACCACGAGAATCAGGGTTTGTCGATTAACGCTCTTTATGTGTGCGCTTTGCGTGCGTCGGCAGATATTGATCGATGACGGCGCGTAGCTGCTCCGGGTAGTACGGCTTCGCGAGGAATCCATCGCATCCGGCCGCGATCGCGCGCTCGCGATCGGGCGGCGTCGCAGACGCGGAGACGGCGACCATGCGCAGCTCCCTGCCCCAAGGCTCCTTGCGCACAGCGCGGGCGAACGTGTAACCGTCGAGCCGGGGGATGTGCAGGTCGAGCAGGATGAGCTCCGGACGCGTGGCCTGGGCGACCGCGAATGCGGTCTCACCGTCCATCGTCGTGATCGGCTCGTGCTGCGCGAGCCGCACGATGCGGAGCGCGAGATCCATGCTGGCGGCGTCGTCTTCGACGATGAGGATGCGCGCCATCAGTCCGCGGCCTCAGTCCCCGTTCCGGCTTCCGTCGGCTTAACGCGTGCGCGCCCGCCACGTCGACGTCCGCCGCGGGAGCCGCGTCTGGTGCGCTTGCGTGGGACCGCCGGGGTGCCAGCTGCCGTGGCGGTCGGGGCCGTCACGGCTACCGCGGGCGTGGCGGTCGCCGTCGTCGGCTCGTCCTCGGCCTCATCCTCGACCTCCGGCGCCGTCGCGGTCGCGACCGCTCGCTCCACGGCATCGCCGTTGAGGCCGCCGAACTCACCGAGGATGGTGCGTACCTCGGGATGATCGCGTGTCACGACGAAGCCGGCCTTCTTTCCGTGATCCTCGGGCTTCATGATCCCGCGCTCCACGGCACTGCGGATATTCGACTCGAGCGCGTCGCCCTCGACGCGCGATAGCAGCTCGGCGAAGAGCGCCGCGTTGACCCACTCGGCCCGGTCGCCGTGCGCGCGCGTCGTGCTGACGAAGTTGAAGAGATGCGCGATCGCCGCGGCGGGCTGACGCGCGTATACGACGAGCGGATGATCGTCGACGAGCCAGCACATCGTGATCTCGCGGCCGTCCCGCTGGACGGACTCGCTCTGGATCGCGCCGCGCTCCTCGGCGATGTTGAAGAGTGTCTCGAGCAGGACGCGCCGCTGCGTGCGGCCGCGCGCGATGCCGCCGGGCTGGTCAGCGCGCGAGAGCGGGTCGAGGACGGCCTCGACGACCGGGACGCGCTTGGTGTCTTTCGTGACGGTGTTGATGCGGCGGAGCAGCCGCACGAAGTGGAAGTACGTCTCGGCCACGAGAGGCGAGCCGAGGTTCGGTGCAAGGAGCTGCTTTGCTTTCGCGCGGGTGCGGCCCTCGAACTTCGCCTGGATGTGGTGTTGCTCGATCGCGGCGTCGATCCGCTCCTCGAGGACGCTCGACGCCTCCTTCTCGGAAAGGGGGACGACGGACCTGACGAAGTCGCCACGCGCCATCGATGACGCATGGATCGCAACGAGCTGATCCAGCAGCAGCACGGCGAGCCGGCGCTGCTCTTTCTCCGATTCCGGTGTGCCCGTGGGCACGACTGCCGGGACGACGGGTGGCGTGCGCACGCCGCGGCCGCCGCCACCGCCGCGTCCACCGCGACGAGCACGAAGCGGAGCACCGCGCGCGAGGACCGGCTCGTCGGGGCGCCGCTCCTCTTTGCCGAACTGTGTGTCGTCGGCGCGGAGGCCGCCTCGTGTCCAGCGCGCCTCGGGTATGAGGTCCTCGAGGAGGAAGACGTCGTCGCGCAGGTGCGGGGATTCGCGCAGCTCGTTCGCGAGCGAAAGGTCGCCCGCGACGAGGTAGACCTTCTTGTCCTCGTCCTTGAGCGCCTTGCAGAGTGCGTTCAGATCACGGTCACCGGAGACGATGAACCAGACCTCGATCTCCGGCCGATCCTTGTACAGGAGCTTCATCGCGCGGGTGATCAGGACCGCGTCGGACCGGCCTTTGAGGAGGCGGCCGCTCATGCGCTGGGCAACGGGGATGGGCTCCATGCCGGTGAACTCGAGCGCCATGAGCAGCGTCTCGTCCTGCATCGCGACCTCCTGTCCGAAGATCGCGAGCTTCACGCGGACCGGGCCGAATTCGGCGGCCTTCTTGAGGATCGCCTGCAGGATCGCGAGGGATGACGGCAGCGGCCCCGTGGTGTGCTGCCTCAGCGTGTAGTAGACGTTCTCCCAGTCAATGAGGAGAGCGACGTCGGGCAATGAGAATCTCCTATGGAGCGCACACGCCGCCCGACCCGTTCGCGGACCCCTCCCGGAGTCACGCGCTAGTTGCTCACCCTCGTCCCAAAACGCTCTTTGACTCACGAGTGATCGTGATGCCGAAGCGCGGTCGGTACGCGAGCGCGTCTCTCACGAACGCATTGGTCGTCGCGCGCGCCGTTTTGTTCTGAAGCCAGTCTACCTGAGCGGACCTAGCCTTCGCGGGATTCTCCCGCGCTAGACGCTTGTCCGGGGCAGTGTGCGCGCGAAGGTCTTTGCCGGATGGTGCTCCGGGATCTCTTTGAACAGGAACGGCGTCCCACCGGAATGCTCCTCTTCGAGCTTGCCGCGCATCCGCTGCAGTCGCTCGATCATGGCCTCGTCGTATCCGGGGGTCCGATCCTCGCCCTTGAAGATCAGAAGGAAGGCCGGCTCTTTGAACGGATTCTCGTAGCCGGTCGGAACTCCATCACCGAACCAGAACAGGTCGCCGGCCGTCATGTGCCAGCGTGTGCCGCGCGAGCAGAGGACCCACTCGCCGCGAACGGTGAAGATCAGGCTCTCGCGCTCGTGCGCGTGGTCGTCCATGTATGCGCCGGGCGGCACTTCAACGTAATGAGCGCCGCCACGCTTGGCGTTCAGCAATGGACCGAAGCGGCCCTCGAGAGTGTCGACGCCCGGCGCGTCGACAGCGGCTCGCAGGATCTTGATGCCTTCCTGCGTCTCGATCACGCGCGATTTCCCCACGTCGCTCATTGTGCGGCGGATCCGCGGGGTCGTGGTGGTACCTCGGCGCAAAGAACACGCGCGGCCCAAGAAGTCACGGCGCCGATGGCCAGCGGCGATACCGGTCGGCCCATCGTCGCGAGCGTGAAGCGGTCCCACATACGCTTCGCGGTGTCTCCCTCGAGCGGCTGAAAGCTGTGGTCGAGTCCAGGGATGATGACGAGATCCACTTGATCGTTGCCCGCCTGGCGCAGCGCCTGATAGGTCCCGATCGCATCTTCGACGTGGACGTTCATGTCGTCGCCTCCGTGCAACACCAGCGCTGGACAGCGCACGTGGCGGAATTCCTGCGCGACGGGGCGTTCCATGTCCTGACGAAAGCGGACCAGATCGAGCTCCACGCTCGCCCCCTCGGCTTCGAGACGCACCTTGGTATCGCCGCGCCGCGCCGCGGCGATGAACTCTTTGGTGCGGAACGCGCCGACGACGTCGCGTGGCCGGTTCTCACGGAGCCAGTCACGCTTCTCGTCCGAGAGCGACGGCCACTGCGCGGCGACGCGGCCCCAGTTCCACTCGACGAGCTCCTCGATCGTTCCATAGAGAGCGCCAAGCAGCCCCGCGCAAGCGATATCCGGGACCTCGCGCGCCACCAGGCACGCGTTGAAGGCACCAGCGCTGTGACCACACACGCCGACGCGGCGCGGGTCGACCTCAGGTCGCGACCGCAGGTACCGCACAGCCGCGACGTTGTCGACGAGGTCCGTCTCGTAGTCCGAGGCATCCGCCGTCCCGCCACTCTCGCCGCAACCGCGCTTGTCGAACCGAAGCGTGGCGATCCCGCTCTCGGCGAGCGCGTGGGCGAGGCGTCGCTGCAGGCCGCGTTTCGGTGCGTCGGCCGAATTCGGGCTGCGCTCGGGCGCCATGTCTCCGTCGCGCGTGTCGCCACCGGTCCCGCCGAACAGCACGATGCCGGGCACTGGACGCGCATCGGATGCATCTTCGGGAAGGCACAGTGCACCGGTGATCGTGAGACCGGCATCTGGCTGGAAGGCGACCGTCGATTCACGCATCAGCGGGCTGCACCGACGGTGGGCCGACTATCCGCGTCGGCCACGCCGAAGTGGTGCGCCGTCGCCGCGTGATGATCTGCGCCGCCGTGGTCGCACGGATCGACGTGTACCGTGACGCGCGCCAGCCGCGGAAGCTCATGCAGGAGATCGTGCTGCGCGCGCTCGGCGATGGCGTGCGCGTCTGACAGGGAACGCTCGCAGTCGACGGTGAGCTCGGCGTCCGCCCAGAGCTCGTGCCCGACCCACCGGATCCGAACGTGCGGCTCGCCCTCGACCCCATCCGTCGCGGCGACGACCCGCTCCGCGGAGGCCGTGAGCTCCGGGTCGACCGCGTCCATCAGGCGACGGAAGATCTGCGCCGCAGCCCCCTTCAGCACGAAAAGGATCGCAACTGTGATGACCAGACCCACGAGCGGGTCGGCCAGCGGAAACCCGAGGATCACGCCGACAGCGCCGAGGACGACACCGAGCGAGGTCAGACCGTCGGTGCGCGCGTGGTGCCCGTCCGCGACGAGTGCCGCCGAGCCGATCTCCGTGCCGATGCGTATCCGGTAGATCGCCACCGCCTCGTTGCCGAGAAAACCAACGACGCCGGCGACGACGACCCAACCGACGTTGTGGATCAGCTGCGGCTGGAAGAGGCGGTGGATCGATTCCCACGCCGCGACCGCCGCCGACAACGCGATCATCAGGATGACGAAGATGCCGGCGAGATCTTCAGCTCGCCCGTAGCCGTAGGTGTAGCTCCGAGTGGCCGCGCGCCGTCCCACCACGAACGCGATCCAAAGCGGCACCGCAGTCAGGGCGTCAGCGAAGTTGTGGACCGTATCCGCGAGCAGAGCCACCGAGCCGCTCACCAGCACGATCGCGAGCTGGAAGACCGCGGTCGCTGCGAGGCCGAGGAGCGAGATCTTGAGCGCGGTCACGCCGCGTTCGCTGGTCTCGAGCGCGCGGTCGACGGACCCTTCGACGCCATGATGGTGACCCGAGAAGGGCCCCAGCAGCTTGCCGAGAAAGCCGCGCTTCTCATCGGCATGCTCGTGTCCGTGCTCGCGATCGTGTTCGTCGTTGTGGTGCGCGGGGCTATCCATCAGCGTTCAAGATAGCGGCCCCCTAATCTTTCGGCGTGCCCGAACGCGACGCGCAGCTGGCGGAGCTCGTCGACCTTGGCGCGCGGCGGGGCGCGGATTACGCCGACGCGCGCCATGTCGAACGTGAATACGACGCGGTCGCACTTCGTGACGGCGAGGTCGAATCGGTCACGCGCTCGGGCGACCGCGGTATCGGCTTCCGTGTCATTCACAAGGGGGCCTGGGGTTTCGCCGCGACCGACCGCACAGACGAGATGTCCCTGCGCGGTGTCGTCGACGAGGCCTTCGCGCGGGCCGAGGCCGCGGCGAACACGCGCGCGGCCCCGGTCGTTCTCGCGCCGGTCGCGCCACAACGCGGCGAATACCGGACCACGCTCGAGCGCGATCCGTTCTCGGTGCCACTCGCGGAGCGCATCGCCCTGCTGCGGGAAGCCGACGCGAATCTCAAAGGTCCGTCTGCGGTCTCGCGCCGCGGGAGCGTGGCCGCATACCGCACGCGCAAGCATCTCGTGACGAGCGAGGGCACAGACGTTCGTCAGGAGATCGTCGAGTCCGGAGCGGGCGTGAGCGTCACGGCGGTGAAAGCCGGAGCCAAACCGGCCCAGCGTTACGACGGCCGTCTCACGCGCCAAGCCGGCTGGGAGTTCATCGAGCACCTTGACCTGGTGTCGCGCGCCGCACGCTATCGCGACGACGCCGAGGCGATGCTCGACGCGCCGCTTGCGGCCGAAAGACCGACCACGCTCGTCTTCACGCCCGAGTTCCTCGCGTTGCTGGTCCACGAGTCGTGCGGCCACCCGACCGAAGCCGATCGCGTCCTCGAGTACGAGGTCGCCTTCGCCGGCACGACGTTCATGTGGCCGAAGGACCGTGGTGCCCTGCGCTACGGCTCGGAGCATGTCTCGATGACCGCGGACGCGACGGTCCAAGGGGGCATGGGCACCTTTGGCTGGGACGACGACGGCGTGCCGGCGATGCGGACGAAGCTGGTCGACCGCGGGACGTTCGTGGGTTACCTGACCTCGCGCGAGACTGCGGCGGCACTCGGCGTGTCGGTCGCGATCGGGTCGGCGCGCGCCGAGGGCTGGCAACACTTCCCGATCGTGCGCATGGTGAACATCAGCCTGGATCCCGGGTCGCAGAGCTACGACGCGCTTCTCAAAGGAGTGGACAACGGTCTGCTTCTCGAGGCCCCGGCCTCGTACTCGCTCGACGACAAGCGCCAGAACTTCCACTTCTCCACGCAGTCCGCGCGTGTGATCCGAAACGGCGCGCTCGAGGGGTACGTGCGGGGCGTCTCCTTTCAATCGCTCACGCCCGCCTTCTGGGGGCGCTGTGACGGCGTGGCCGACGACTGGGAGCTGCACGGCTTCCTCTCGTGCGCGAAGGGGGAGCCGCTGCAGCTCATGCGCGTCGGGCACGGCGCCGCTCATGCGCGCTTCCGAGACGTGCCGATCGAGGTGCGATCGTGATCAGGGGACGCGAGGCGATGCTCGGACCGCTCGAGGTGGCGCTTCGTGACGTGAAGGCTGACGAAGCTGAGCTCTGGGTCCACCGGCGCCGCTCCGCGATCAGCCGCTACGCGAGGAACGAGATCCATCAGAACGCGGTCGCGGATGAGACGCACGTGCAGGCACGCGTGGTCATTGGGAAAGCGATGGGCATCGCGAGCGCGAACTCGCTCGAACCCGCCGACCTCCGGCGACTCGTTTCCGATGCGACGGCCGCGGCGCGCGAGAGCGCGCCGAACGCCGCGTGGCCTGGCCTCGCCCCCCCGCCACAGATATCGGAGCCGAAAGCGTTCGACGCCGAGACGGCGCGTGCCGACGCGACGAGTCAGGCGCAGGCGATCCAGCGCATCACCGCGGCCGCGAAGGAGCGCGGCTTCCGCGCCGCGGGCACGCATCAGATCGAGCTCACCGAGGACGCGCTCGCGAACACGAACGGCGCAGCGGTCTACGCCCCGAGCACGATGGCCTATCTGCGCGCGCTGGTGACGAGTGACACCGGGACCGGCTGGGCCGAGGACCTCGGCTCGAACACGCGCGCGCTGGTCCCCTCGGACATCGGCGCGCGCGCCATCGAGAAGGCGGCGCTCGATCGCGACCGCACGCAGCTCGCGCCCGGCGACTACGAAGCGGTGTTCGAGGAGCTTGCGGTCGCCGAGGTCCTGCGTTTCATGGCCCTCACGGGCCTGAACGGCCAGACGCTGAAGGACGGCCGCTCGTTCATGGTCGGCCGGTTCGGCGAGCAGGTGACCGGCCCCCGTTTCTCGCTCTGGGACGACGCGCTCGACGCGCGGACGCTGGCGATCCCGTTCGACGTGGAGGGGACGCCGAAGCAACGGGTCTCGCTCGTCGAGGCCGGTGTCGCGAAGGCCGTCGTGCACGACCGTCAGTCGGCGAAGTGGTTCGATACACGTTCGACGGGTCACGCCGCCGATCCCCGCCGCTATACCGTCGGCGGCCACGCGGGGAATCTCACGATGGCCGGGGGCGACGCGAAGCGCGAGCAGCTCATCCGGGCGGTGAAGCGCGGCGTGCTCATCACGCGTTTCCACTACACCAACACGCCGGACCCCAAGCGCGCCACGATGACCGGGACCACTCGCGACGGCACGTTCCTGATCGAGGACGGCCGGATCACGCGCGCGCTGGCGAACGTCCGCTACACCATGAGCGCCCTCGACCTCTTCTCGGGCATCGAGCTGCTCGGTCCGCAGCGTCTCGCACGGGACTGGTGGTCATCGAACGGGATGGGCTCGATCGTCTGTCTCTGCCCGCCGATGAAGGTCGCCCGCGCGACGATCACCGGGTCTAGTCCTCTCTAGCCGCCGAGCGGCGTTAGCATCTGCTCCCAGGCGACATTGTTGGGGGTGGCCCATGCGCATGTTGACGATCGCCATCGGGTTGACGCTGATCGCGTGCTCCGGTGCGCCGAGTTACGCGGCGCTGCCGAACGATGCGGGGCGGGTCATCCGGATCGACATGAGCGACTTCGCGTTTTCGCCGGCGACGATCAGCGTCAAGCCGGGCGAACGGGTCACGCTGAGCTTCCGAAACATCGGCGGCCAGGAGCACGAGTTTATGGCCGGCACGGACGCGATGGTCGGCAAGGGTTTCATGAAGGATTGGCTCGTGCTGGCGAAGACCGAGCCCACCGGCGGCGCGCATGACGCCGTTCACACCGGGGAAGGTATTCGCATTGCGCCCCGTGGCGCCACGAATGTCACGATCTTGGTGCCGCCGCAGGTTGGCGAATTCGAATTCGCCTGTTTCGTCGTTGGCCATTACGAGAGCGGCATGAAGGGCAGGCTGATCGTGGACGCCAGCGCCGTGCCTAACACCGCGCCCAACCAGGCGCCGACAGCCACGGGCCGACCGACCGCCAAGCCGACGTCGTCAGGACACACGATGGACAGTGAGGACGCCGAGCAGCACTGACCTCCTGCGGAACGCTGGGTCAGGGTGAGCTTCAGGAAGCAGACCAGGTCTCGCCACGGCGGCTCGACTCCGTGTGGGCCCTCAAGGATTCGTCGGCCGCATCCAGATTCTTTGGGTGGTCAGCGGGGACAATTCGGCTATTACGGGGCCTGGCGACCGATGCTCCGCATCAACTGGCCACCCACCTGGCTCAGCAGTCCGCCCACCGAACGTGTGCGCTCGCCTGCCTCGCTGATGCGCTCCGCTCCGGCACGGAGCAACGCGGCGTCAGCCGGCGTGATGTCCGTCTCGCCCGCTCGCGCAAGATCGTCCATAGCGCTGGCGTGCTCGCGCATCGCCCGTCCGTGCACGACGAGCTGTTCGCCCTCCGAGACAAGAGCGGCCCCTGCGCTCTGCACAAAGCTCATATCGCTCCGCACGGACTGGCCCGGGTGCATACCCAGCAGAGCACCCTGATTTCGTAGAAGGCGCGCCGTGTCATCGAGACGCGCGGCATCGGCCGTCATCTGTCGAGCGTCGTCGATCCAATGCTGGCGATGCGCGCTTGCGGACCGCTGCGCGGTGGCGAGTAAACGCTCCCCTTGCGCGCGCATGACCGCGGCGTGCGACACGACCGTGGCGCGCGTCGCGGTGAGCTCGCCCTGCGCTCGCTGGAGGTCGTTCGCCGTACTTTGCTGCGCCCCGATGGCAGCGCCAAAGAGGAGCAGCACGGTCGCTATGGAGCCGCCGATCAGGGCGAGAACTCGCGGCCTGACGAGCCACGCGGAGCCCCATCTGGCGGACTTTGAGGCGACGTGCGTGGACATTTCTTCTACTCCACCTACTCCACGATCACGGTCGCGCGCATGCCAAGGTCAGCGTGGCCGGGCGTGCTGCAATACGCCTCGTAGCGTCCGGCTGCGAGACCGCGCAGCCCGATAGTGCGCGTCTCCCCGGCGTTCGCCACAACGTGGATGCCAAGCGCAGGGACCGCAAGGTCATGCACGACGCCGTTCGCGGCGGGGTTGGTGAGCGTCAAATTGATATCCGCGCCCCTGGGCAAGCGGATCTCGCTCGGCGAGAAGCTGAAGTTGGCGGTCTGCACGCGCACCTCGGTCGCGCCTGGGATCGCGGTCGAGGCTGGGCCGGCGTTACCGAATCCCACCATGCCGCCCCCGCCCATGTGACCGCGGCCGCCCATCATTCCCGGTCCCATCGGCCAGCTCGCGCCGGG